>JANNKZ010000208.1:0-36956 GCA_031396515.1 Gammaproteobacteria bacterium | reverse complement strand
CGCGTGGGACTCGGCGACCGCCTGACGCACCGTCCCGCGCAGCTGTCGGGCGGCGAACGCCAGCGCGCGGCAGTTGCACGCGCACTCGTAACACGGCCGCGCGTCGTGCTGGCGGACGAGCCGACCGGCAACCTGGACGGCGCGCATGCGCGGCAGGTGTTTGCGCTGATGATGGAACTGAACCGCGAACTCGGCACCAGTCTCGTGATCGTCACCCACGACCAGGCGCTGGCGGCGCGCATGGAGCGGGTGCTCGTGCTGGAAGACGGAATTCTGCGGGAAGAGGCCAAATGAGCCCAGCCCGCCGCTGACCGCAGCGGCGCATGCTCCGCCGGGCTTCGGCGGGTGCCTCGATGGCCGTTGGGATTCTCGCGTTCTGTCTTGGCGCGGCAGCGGCGCTGGCATGGCCAGCGCGCTGGCCATGGTTCGTCATGGCGCTGCTCGCGGCCATCGGCCTGCTGTCCCTGCGGCGGTCACTGCCGCTCGCGGCCTTCTGTCTGGCATTCGCCTGGACGGCGTTGACCGCGTCGCGCACGCTCGCCAGCGATTGGCCCTGCACGCGCGACCGCGAGACCCTCGCGCTCACCGGCCGTGTCGCCGCGCCGGCCATCGCCCGCGATCATCGCACCGACTTCGATCTCGACGTACGCGAGCCCGGCCTGCCCAGGCGCATCCGCATCAGCTGGTACGAACCCTCGGCACTGCCGCTGCCGGGCGAACGTTGGCGCCTCGCGCTGCGGCTCCGGTGCCGCGCCGGTTTCGTGAATCCGGGCGCGCCCGATCGTGAATTCGACCTGCTGCGACAGGGGATTGGCGCGACGGCGTACACGGTGGCGAAGGAACCTCCGGTGCGCCTCGATGACGGGAAGCGCCGGAATGCGATCGAACGCCTGCGCGCCCGAATCGCCGCGGGCATCGATACCGTGCTGCCCGGCAGCGCCTCCGGCGCCGTGCTCCAGGGATTGTCGGTCGGCGTACGGGGAAACATCCCGGACCGCCTCTGGGAGGCTTTCGCGGCGACCGGCATTGCGCATCTCATGGCGATCTCGGGCCTGCACGTCACCGGCTGCGCGGTTTTCGCGCTCGCGCTGTTACGACTCGCCTGGCGGCTGCCCGGTCTCGCATCGCGGCCGCTACGGATCGGCGTCGAGTGCGTCATCGTACTGGTCGTAACCGGTGCTTATGCCTGGCTCTCGGGTGCGTCGCTGCCGGCGCTGCGCACGCTCACGATGGTCGCGCTGGTCGCGGTGTTGCGCATGCTGCGCCGGTCCCTGCCGTTGCCGCGCCTGCTGGCGGTCGCCGCATTCGTGCTGGTCCTGTTCGCCCCGTTCGCGCTGGCTTCGTCCGGATTCTGGCTTTCGTTCGCGGCAACGGCGGCGCTTCTCGCGGTTCTCGAGGCGGGTCCCGGCTGGCGCGCACGGGTCGGCGCCTTCGCGCGCGCCCAGCTCGCGATTCTCGCGCTCCTGACGCCCGTACTGGCGCTCGCATTTGGCCGCGTGTCGCTCGTGTCGCCGCTTGCGAATGCGGTGGCGATACCGTTGTTCGGCGTCCTGCTGCTGCCGGCCGTACTGGTGGCGACAGCCCTGGATGCGGCCTGGCAGGGGGCCGGTGCGATGGCATGGCAAGCGCTCGCAGGCCTGCTCGACGCCGCCTGGCCGTTCGTGGAAATGCTCGCCGATTGGCCATGGGCGAGCTGGGCGCCCGCGTCCCAGCCCGGACCGGTCGTCGCGGGAGCGTGCCTCGTGACATTCGCAGCGCTGGCGCTGCCGGGATTGCGCCATGCCGCGGCGGCAGCTGGCCTCGCCATTCTCTGCGGGGCTGCGGACCGGCCTGCGAACGGCGGCTTTACCTTCACGGTGATCGACGTCGGCCAGGGGCTCGCGGCAGTTGTCGAAACACAGGGGCGTGTCCTCATCTTTGATACGGGACCCGCCTGGCGCGGCGGGGGAGCCGCGGCGCGCGTATCGCTGCTGCCCTTTCTGCGTGCGCGGGGCATCCGCCGCATCGATCGGCTCGTCGTCAGCCATCCGGACCAGGATCATGCCGGCGGCGTCGCGACGCTTGCCGCTGCGATGGAAATCGGTTCGCTGACGACTGTTCCGGGGGCGACGCCGGCGTCGCCGTGCCGGCGCGGCGATGCCTGGCGGTGGGACGGCGTGCGCTTTGAGGTCCTGCACCCGCGGGCGGACGCCGAGGGCAGCGACAACGACCGCTCCTGCGCGATTCGCGTTTCCGGTGCGGGCGGTTCGGCGCTGCTGCTGGCGGATCCCGAATCCGCCGCCGAACAAGAAATGCAGGAACGGCCGCTCGCCGCGGATGTCGTGTTGTTGCCGCATCACGGCAGCCGCACGTCCTCGTCGCCCGAATTCGTCGCGCGCGTCGCCGCACGCATCGGCATCGTTTCCGCCGGATTCGGCAACCGCTGGAATCTGCCGTCGCCCGACATTGTCGCGCGATGGCGCGCGGCCGGTACGACCGTGCTCTCGACCGCGGATGAGGGCGCCGTCACGATCCGTTTCGCCGGGCAATCTGGCGCGATCGCGGTCGAGTCGGAACGGCGCCGGAACCGGCGCTGGTGGCGGCGCGACGCGTCCGGCTGAGCCGCGCGGACAGGCAGCGCGCCCGCACGGTATCATGCCGCGCCATGTGGGAAATCATCATTGCCGGCGGCCCGGTCATGTGGCCGATCATGTTGTGCTCGGTCGTCGCCGCCGCGATCGTCCTCGAGCGCCTCTGGACGCTTCAGCGCAAGCGCGTGATTCCGCGCGAGCTGACCGAACGCGTCTGGAAGCTGGTCGAATCACGCTCGCTCAACGAGCGGCACATCGAGGCGCTGGCCCGCAACTCGCCGCTTGGGCGCGTACTCGCGGCCGGCCTCGCGAATCACAGCAAGGGCCGCGACATCATGAAGGAGGCCATTGAGGACACCGGCCGCCACGTGGTGCACGAGCTTGAACGATTCCTGAATCCGCTCGGCACCATCGCGGCGATCTCACCGCTGCTGGGATTGCTCGGTACCGTGGTCGGCATGATCCAGGCCTTCGAGGCCATCACCTCGCAGGGCGTCGGCGATCCGCGCATGCTGTCGGGCGGCATCGGCGAGGCGCTGATCACCACTGCGGCGGGCCTGATGGTCGCCATCCCGGCGCTGCTCGGCTATCGCTACCTGCGCGGCGTCGTGGATTTCCTGGTGGTCGAGATGGAAAAGGAGGCCATGAAACTGGTGCAGGCCTTCGACCAGATGACGGTGCAGGCGCCCGTGTCACGGCGGCGCGAAGCGGCTTCATGAGGCTGCAGAGCCGGCGACCTGAAGACCCCGAGCTGAACCTGACGTCCCTGATCGACGTCGTGCTCCTGCTCGTGATTTTTTTCATGGTGTCGACGACTTTCGTGCAGGACGCGCGGCTGCGAATCGAGCTGCCGCAGGCGGGAACGGCGAGCGCCGCGCGCTCCGCCGATCCGGTCATCATCACGGTCACCGCGCAGGGCAGTTACCGCGTCAACGAGCAGGCCCTGGTGAACAACCTCCGGGAGACTCTGGCGACCGCCCTGCGCCGCGCGGCGCGCGGCACGGGCTCCCAGCCGATCACGATTCGCGCCGACGCGCGCGCGACCCACCAGTCGGTCGTCACTGCGATGGACGTCGCGGCCCGGCTCGGCTTCACGCAAGTCAACATCGCGACGGTCAATGATCAAGCGGAAGATTGATGCGAACCTGGCGCCGCTGACCGCGAGCGGGATGCGGATCTACCTCCGGCTGCTCGGCTATGCGCGGCCGCACTGGGCGATGTTCCTGCTCGGCGTGGTCGGCATGGTGCTGTTTGCTGCTGTCGACACCGGCCTTGCCTGGCTGGTCAAACAGTTCCTCGACGGCGCGTTCGTGGAACGCAACTCGGACGTGCTCGTGCTGGTGCCGGCCGGCATCGTCGTGCTGTTCGCCGCGCGCGGCATCGGCGACTACCTGTCGGTCTATGCGCCCGGCTGGGTCGGCCGTCACGTGATCAAGGCGATCCGCCACGATTTGTTCGCGCGTTATCTCGAGCTGCCGACCGCGTTCTTCGACCGGAACGGCGTCGCGCAGCTGCTGTCGCGGCTCACCTACAACATCGAACTCGTCGCCGAGGCCGCGACCACGGCGATCACTTCGATGATCCGCGACACGCTGACGATCGCGGGACTGCTCAGCTGGCTGCTGTGGCTCAACTGGCGCCTCACGGTATTCGCGCTCCTGGTCTCGCCGCTGATCATCGGGCTGATCCGCGTGACCAGCCGGCTGTTCCGGCGCTACAGCACGCGTATCCAGTCGTCGATGGGCGACGTCACACGGGTCGCGAAGGAATCGCTGGAAAGCCAGCGCATGATCAAGGTATTCAACGCGGAACGGCAGCAACTGGAATCCTTCGAGCGTGTCAACGAGCACAACCGCGCCAGCTTCATGAAGCTCGTGACGGTGAAGGCCGTGTCGAATCCGGTCGTGCAGATGCTCGCGGCCTTCGGCCTCGCCGCCGTCATGTACGTGGCGATCCGCGACGTGATGTCGAAGGGTCTGACGGTCGGGGAATTCACGTCGTTCCTGACAGCGCTGCTCCTGATCACGGCACCGTTGCGCCGCCTCGTCAGCCTGGTCGGCCCGTTGCAGCAGGGCATCGCCGCCGGCCAGAGCGTGTTCGAGATCCTGGACACGGCAGCGGAGGACCAGGGCGGGACGCGTGTGATCGGCCGGGCACAGGGCGCGATCGCATTCCGCGATGTCAGCTTCTCTTACGACGCCGACAAGGGCGAGGTGCTGCGCAATATCGACTTCGCGATCGCCCCGGGCGAGACGGTGGCGTTCGTCGGGCGTTCCGGCAGCGGCAAATCGACGCTGATCGGCCTGCTGCCACGCTTCCACGATCCCGAATCCGGCAGCGTGGAACTCGACGGCTTCGACCTGAGGCAATACCGGCTGGGCGACCTGCGCCGGCAGATCAGCCTCGTGAGCCAGGACGTCATGCTGATCGACGATTCGATCCGGGCCAACATCGCTTTCAGCGCGCCGCAGGCGGACCAGCAGGCGGTCGAGGCGGCGGCCGCTGCGGCGTATGTCCTCGATTTCGCGCGCGCGCTGCCGGAGGGGCTCGACACCCGCATCGGGGAACGCGGCACGCTCCTGTCGGGCGGCCAACGGCAACGCGTCGCGATCGCGCGCGCACTGCTCAAGAATGCGCCGATCCTGATCCTCGACGAGGCGACTTCGGCGCTCGATTCCGAATCCTCGAACGCCGTACAGTCGGCCCTCGCGGAACTGCTGCGCGACCGCACCACGCTCGTGATCGCGCATCGCCTGTCCACCATCGAGCGCGCCGACCGGATCATCGTGCTGGATGACGGCCGCATCGTGGAATCCGGTACGCACGCGGCACTGCTGATCCAGGGCGGCGTCTACGCGGCGCTGCACCGGATGCAGTTCAACGTCTGACCATGGGCGCATGGCTGCACGACTGGCTGCTCGAGACCTGGTACGGCGACACTCGCCGCGGACGCTGGCTGTTGCCGTTCGCCTGGCTGTACCAGGCGCTGGCCTCGCTACGCCAGGCGGTCTATCGCCGCGGCTGGCTCGAGGCCTATCACTCGCGCCGCCTGGTCGTCGTCGTCGGCAACCTGACGGTTGGCGGCACCGGCAAGACGCCCTTCGTGATCTGGCTCGCCGAGGCGCTGCGCGCGCGCGGCCTGCGCGTCGGCATTGCGTCGCGCGGCTACCGCGTGGCGGACGACAGTGCCCGACGGGTCAGTCTGAAGGACGATGCCGCCACGGTCGGCGACGAGGCCCGCATGCTGAGGCGCAGGCTCGACCTGCCCGTCGTCGTCGGCGCCGATCGCGCGCAGGCCGTGCGCCTGCTCGAACGGCACAGCGAGGTCATCCTGTGCGATGACGGATTGCAGCACCCGGGGCTCGTGCCGGACATCGAGATCGCGGTCATCGATGGGGTGCGCGGCTTCGGTAACGGCCTGCTGCTGCCGGCGGGCCCGTTGCGGGAGCATCCGGCGCGCCTGAAAACGGTCGATGCCGTAGTCGTGAACGGGCCCGGGTTCGAGTGGCCTGACTCGATCACCATGAGACTCGTGCCTCTGGAGGTCGTCTCGCTCGACGGAATGAAGCGCCGCCCGCTCGCCGACTTTTCCGGGCACGCGGTCATCGGCGTGGCAGCCATCGGCCATCCGAAACGGTTCTTCGAGCTGTTGCGCGCCGCCGGCCTTGCGGTGGAGGAGCGGCCACTGCGCGATCACGCGACGCCGACGCCGGAAGCGGTGGGCGCCGGCAAGGGGCGGCCGGTCCTGATGACCGAGAAAGATGCCGTAAAATGCACGGGTGCCGGTTGGCAGGACGCCTGGTACGTCGCGGTCGAAGCCCGGATCGAGGGCGCGGCGGCGGCACGGCTGATCGAGCGCGTGGCGACCACCGCCGCGGCACGCCTGCAAGGAGCGCCACCGACATGAGCGAACGCCTGACCGACATCCTGGCCTGCCCGGTCTGCAAGGGCCCACTGCAGTGGCTGCGCGAATCCGGCGAATACCTGTGCCGGGCCGACCGGCTTGCTTACCCGGTCCACGACGGCATTCCGGTCATGCTCCCGGACGAAGCGCGTCCGCTCGCGCCGGACGATCCGGCGCTCGCCGGCCGTTGATGTTTCGCGTCGTCGTCCCTGCACGTTTTGCCTCCACGCGGTTCCCGGGCAAGCCGCTGGCGCTCCTCGCCGGCACGCCGATCGTCCTGCATGTCCACGGCCTCGCGCTCCGCTCCGGCGCCCGGGAAGTCGTGGTCGCGACCGACGACGCGCGGATCCGTGACGCCTGCGCGCGCGCCGGGGCCGACGTCGAGATGACCGATGCATCGCATCCTTCCGGTACCGACCGCATCGCCGAGGTCGCGGCGCGGCGCGGTTGGGCGCCGGACTCAGTTGTCGTCAATGTGCAGGGCGACGAACCGCTGCTGCCGCCGGCGCTGATCGCCCAGGCCGCCGGCCTGCTGGAGACGGACCGCGGCGCCGCGCTGGCGACGCTCGCGACGCCGATCGCGACGGCCGAGGAATACCGCGATCCGAACGTGGTGAAAGTGGTGACCTCGGGCGATGGACGCGCGCTTTATTTCAGCCGCGCGCCGATTCCCTGGGAACGCGACGGCGCCGCGCCGCAGCCGGGCTCTGCGCGGCGTCACCTCGGCATCTATGCCTATCGGATTGATGCGCTCCGGCGACTGTCGCAGGCGCCGCCGTCGCCGCTCGAGCAAGTGGAACGCCTCGAGCAGTTGCGAGCGCTGCAGATGGGGCTTGTCATCGCGGTCGCCGATGCCTGCGAGGCGCCGGGCCCGGGAATCGACACGCCCGCGGATCTCGAGCGCGCCGAGCGGTTGATGCAAGTGACGGCGCGCCGGTGAATCACGCGGCCTCGCGCGTCGCGCCGTTTTACGCGGTCGAACTGAACCGCATCGCGAACGAGCGCGAGCGCCGCGGCCTGCCGGTGATCCACATGGAGGTCGGCCAGCCCTCGGCTGGCGCGCCGCGCCGCGCGGTGGAGGTCGGCCACCGGGCGCTCGCGGAGCTGCCGCAGGGCTACTGGGAGAGCGGGGCGCTCGCAGAACGTATCGCCGGTCATTATCGCGAACGCCATGGCCTGACCGTGGACCCCGAGCGCATTGTGCTGACGATGGGCGCATCGGCCGCGATCGTACTCGCGCTGTCGACGCTCTTCCGGCGCGATGCGCGCGTGGCCCTGCCGCGGCCGGGCTATCCGGCCCATCGCAACGTATTGCATGCGCTCGGTCTCGAACCGGTGGAACTCGACTGCGGCGCGGACACGCGCTTCCAGCCGACCGCCGCAATGGTGGCGGCGCTCGATCCTGCGCCTGCGGCGCTGATCCTCACGAGCCCGTCGAATCCCACCGGCACGATGCTGGATCCGGCCGAACAGCAATCGATCGCGGCGGTCTGCCGCGCGCGCGGCATCCGTATCCTGTCCGATGAAACTTATCATGGCATCACCTTCGGCAAGCCGGCGCATTCCATGCTGGAGGCGGATCCGGAAGCGATCGTCGTGAATACGTTTTCCAAGTACTGGTGCATGACCGGCTGGCGCCTCGGCTGGTGCGTCGCGCCGCCGGCGCAGGTCGAGTTGCTGCGCCGCTTCTCCGGCAACCTGTTCCTGTGCCCGCCGACGCTGTCGCAACACATTGCGCTTGCCGCGATGGACGAAGTCGAGGAGCTCGACCGGCATGTGGCGACCTACGCCGTCAATCGCACGCTTCTGATGGACGCGTTGGCGGGCCTCGGAATCGGACGCATCGCCCCGGCCGACGGCGCGTTCTACCTGTACGCGGACGTCGGTCACCTGACCCGCGATTCGCTGCAATGGTGCCGCGACCTGCTCGATTCGACCGGACTGGCGCTGAACACGGGACGCGATTTCGACGGCGTGCACGGCGGCCGATTCATCCGGATCTCATTTGCCGTATCGACGGCGGAAACGGCGCGCGCGATCGAGATCCTGGACGGCTGGTTGCGCGAGCGCCGGCGCGCATGAAACAGCGGGTGCTGTTCGTCTGCCTCGGCAACATCTGCCGCTCGCCGACTGCCGAGGCCGTGTTCCGTGATCTGGTGAAGCGGGATGCCGGCAAACTGCGCATCGACGCGGATTCCGCCGGCACGCATGCCTGGCACGCCGGCAGCGCCCCCGATGCGCGCGCAGTCGCGGCGGCAGCGCGGCGCGGCATCGACATGCGCGGCCTGCGCGCGCGCAAGGTGACTGCCGGCGATTTCCAGCACTACGACCTGTTGCTCGCGATGGACGAGCAGGTCTACTGTCAGTTGCTGGAAGTCGCACCGGTTGCGCAACGCGACCGTGTCAGGCTGTTCCTCGAATTCGCGCCGGAACTCGGCCGGCGCGAGGTGCCCGATCCCTATTCCGGCGGACCGGCGGGCTTCGAGGACGAGCTCGACCTCGTGGAGGCCGGCGCGCGCGGCTTGCTGGCCGCGCTCGCCAACCGCGCCTGAGCTACTCCTTCGGGTCGAAGGGCTGCCCGTCGCCCGGCGTCGACGACCAGACCGTATAGGTCTGAGCCGGCTTGGCCGGTTGGCCGGGAGAGGCATCGCCCTGGGGCGCTGACGGCGCGGGCGGCTGGTACGCAGGCGGCTCGTAGGCCGGTGGTTCGTACGCCGGCGGCTGGTAGGCCTGCGGCGCCGTGTCGGCTTCGCGCTGCGGCGGCAGTGAAGACGCGGACGCCGAGGCATCGCGGGCCGGCGCATTGCCATTGCCCGGCCCGTTCATCGGCACATCGTTGCCGCCCGGCGAATCCTGCCGGCCATCGCGTTGATCACGATCGCGGCCACGGCCGCCGCGGCCGCGGCGTCGGCGCCGGCGGCGCTGTGAGTCGCCTTCGCTGCCCATCGCGTCTGACCCGGTTTGCGGGGGCGGCAGCTGGCCTTGCGACGGCTGCTGCTGCTGCTGCTGCGGCTGCTGTTGCTGCGACTGGCCGTGTTGCGGCCGATCACGGTGCCGCGGCGCGTCGTCGCGTGCGTGGTCCGCGCGGTCGCGATCGGCCTGCTGGTCACGGTCCGGCTCGCGATGCCGGTCACGATTGCGGTCACGGTCGCGATTCCGGTTGCGATCGCGATCCCGGTTCCCGTCGCGACTGGCATCCCGGTCGCGGCGCGGGCCGCGATCGCGATGATGATGGCGCCCGCCGCGTTCCTCGCGGTGCTCGCGGCTTTGACGGCCGCCCGGACGCTCTTCACGCGGGGTGTTGCGCGCGGATTCGGCCCGATCGGCACCGGCGGCATCGCCGCTGCCACGGAAGAAACGCACGATCCGCGTCCACAACCCGGGCATCGACGGCTCGCGCTCGGCGGCAACCGGGTGCGGCGGAGGTGGCGCCGCGGGCGCAATCGGCTGCACCGCCGCGGGCGCCGCCGCCGGCCGCTGGTCGGAGGCCGACTTGAAGTCGAGTTCGACCGGCGCCTGGCCGACCATCTGGTAGCTCGTCACCGCGTTCTCGGGAAGGCCCGCCTCATCGTCCCGCACGCGCCGGATCGAGTAGTTCGGGGTCTCCATGTTCGGGTCGGGCACCAGCACGATGTCGGTCTCGCGCAGGCTTTCGAGGTTATGAAGCCACTCGCGCTTTTCGTTGATCAGGAAGGTCGCGACATCCACCGGCAACTGCGCAACGACCCGCGTCGTGCGTTCCTTGCGGACTTCTTCGCCGATCAGCCGCAGCACGGCGAGCGCCATGGACTCGACACTCCGGATCGTGCCCATGCCGCTGCAGCGCGGGCAGGCGAGGTGGGTCGATTCGCCGAGCGACGGGCGCAGGCGCTGGCGCGACATTTCCATCAGGCCGAAGCGCGAGATGCGCCCGAGCTGGATGCGGGCGCGGTCCGAGCGGACCGCGTCGCGCAGCCGGTCCTCGACGCCCTGCTGGTTCTTCTTCGATTCCATGTCGATGAAGTCGATGACGATCAATCCACCGAGGTCGCGGATGCGGAGCTGCCGTGCGATCTCCTCGGCGGCCTCGAGATTCGTGTTGTAGGCAGTGGTCTCGATGTCGGCGCCGCGCGTTGCGCGCGCCGAGTTGATGTCGATCGAGACCAGCGCCTCGGTATAGTCGATCACGATGCTGCCGCCGGAGGGCAGGGTTACCGTGTGCGAGTACGCGGACTCGATCTGGCTCTCGATCTGGTAGCGCGTGAACAGCGGCACGTCGTCGCTGTACAGCTTGATCTGGCGCTGGGCCTCCGGCGTCTGGAAGCGCTGCACATACTCGAGCGCACGGCCGTGGGAGCCGGCTTCGTCGATCAGCACCTCGCCGATGTCGTCCGAGAGATAGTCCCGCAGCGCCCGCGTGACCGCATCGCTTTCCTGGTAGACCAGGAACGGCGCGGACCGCTCGCTGGCCGCGGTGACGATCGCGTCCCAGTTGGCGCGCAGGGTGTCGAGGTCCCACTGCAGTTCCTCGGGGGCGCGGCCGACGCCGGCCGTGCGCACGATCGTTCCCATGCCGTCCGGCACATGGAGCTGCTCGAGCGAATCGCGCGTGACGTCGCGTTCCTCGCCCTCGATGCGACGCGAGACGCCGCCCGCGCGCGGATTGTTCGGCATCAGCACCAGGAAGCGCCCGGCCAGACTGATGAAGGTCGTGAGCGCCGCACCCTTGTTGCCGCGTTCTTCCTTCTCGACCTGTACGAGGAGTTCCTGTCCCTCCTGGAGCACGTCGCGGATGTTGAAGCGGGCGCCGGGAGCCGGCTGGAAGCGGAAATATTCGCGCGCGACTTCCTTCAGCGGCAGGAAACCCTGGCGCTGAGCGCCATATTCGACGAAAGCCGCTTCGAGGCTCGGTTCGACGCGCGTGACGCGCGCCTTGTAGACGTTGCCTTTCTTCTGTTCGCGGGACGGGATGTCGATCGACAGGTCGTACAGCTTCTGGCCGTCAACCAGCGCGACGCGCAACTCCTCTTGCTGGGTTGCGTTGATGAGCATTCTTTTCATGGGCCCCTTCCGAGGTTCTGGGGGCCGTATTGCTGCCGATGTCACGCTGCGTCACGAGCGCAAGCTCATCACCCTGCAGGCGCGGATCGCGGGCGCACGGGAGCGGGCCAGAGCGATGCGCTGCTGGCGAAAAAACTCCTGCACCTGGATACGAGATCGACACGCGCGGGGACATCACATCCGAGCAAACGGCCGGCGATGGTCCGGTCATGCCGGACCAACTAACATGCGGCCTGCCCGGACGACACCAACGATTGACCGGGGTCGATGAGGGAGGGGCCGCGTACCGGTCAGCGGCCACGTTCCGCTTCGCGGGACCTGCGCCGTAAGACCTGACTGCCGGCAAAGATAACAGCAATGCGCCCGACAAATCAATACGTTAGAGAAACTCCATGACGACGGGTCGATCGCCGCCCGGCAAGGCGCGCCGGGTACTCGCGGGGGCCGCCGCGGAAGGGCAGCGGCTCGACAACTTCCTGCTGCGGACGCTTGCGGGCGTACCCCGGAGCCGCGTTTACCGGCTGCTGCGCAAGGGTGAAGTCCGGGTCAACGGCAAGCGCTCGAAAGCCGACTATCGCCTGGCCGCGGCCGACGAAGTGCGCCTGCCGCCGGTGCGCGAAGTCGCACCCGATTCAGGCGCCCCACGGCGGCTGCCGGATGCCCTGCTCGAGTCCGTAAGCGCGGCGATCATCCATCAAGACGATCGCCTGCTCGTGCTCGACAAGCCCGCAGGACTCGCCGTGCACGGCGGTTCCGGCCTGTCCTTCGGCGCGATCGAGGCGCTGCGCGCCCTCTATCCCGACCAGGCGCTCGAGCTCGCACACCGGCTCGACCGCGACACCAGCGGCTGCCTGCTGATCGCGCGCGACCGGCCGGCATTGCGGCAGCTGCATGCCTTGCTGCGCGAGGGCGGCGTCGAGAAACACTACGCGGCGCTCGTGGTCGGGCGCTGGCGACTCGGCAGCAAGACGATCGATGCGCCGGTCCTCACCCACACACGCCAGGGCGGCGAACGCGTCGTGCGCGTGCACGCGGCCGGCAAGACGGCGATCTCGCGCTTCACGCCGCGACGAAACTTCCGTGCACTCGCGACGTTGATGGATGTCGCGATCGACACCGGCCGCACGCACCAGATCCGCGTGCATGCGGCCTTCGCCGGCCATCCGGTGGCGGGCGACGACAAGTACGGCGATCGCGAGGTCAACCGACGGCTGCAGGAGCAGGGTCTGCGCCGCATGTTCCTGCATGCGGCCGAACTGTCGTTCCGCTGGCCGGATACCGGACACTCGTTCCGGATTGCGGCGCCGCTGCCGCCCGATCTCGCGGAACTGTTGAACCGACTCGAGCGCGAGGGCGCCGGTCAGGATTGATCGGCGGCGAGCGGGTCGAGCCCGGCGCGACGCAACGCATTCGCGACCCAGATCAGCGGCAGTCCGATGAGCGCGGTGGGATCGCTCGATTCGATCGAGTCGAAAAGCGCGACGCCCAGTCCCTCGGCGCGGAATCCGCCGGCGCAATCGAAGGGCCGGTCGCGCCGGATGTAGACGTCGATCGTGGGCCCGTCGAGCTCGCGAAACCGCACCGTCGTACGATCGAGGTGCGACATCGTGAGCGACGCGGCGGCATGTCGCAGCACGACGGCCGTGTGAAACACCACTTGGCGGCCGCTGCAAGCCAGCAACTGGTCTCGGCAGCGCGCGGCATCGCCGGGCTTGCCGAGTACCTGCCCTGCGCAATCGGCCACCTGGTCCGAGGCCAGGATCAGGTCGTCGGGAAATCGGGCCGCAACCGACTCGGCCTTGGCGTGCGCCAGGCGGAGCGCGAGCGCGTCGGGGGCCTCACCGGCGAGCGACTCCTCGGCGACGCTCGGCGCTTCGATCTGGAAGGGGAGGCCCAGGCGCGCCAACAGGGTCGCGCGGTAGGGTGAGGTGGAGGCGAGAATCAGGCCAGCTGGCATGCAATGAGTTCTTAAAAAACAATGATTTGCGCGGAATTTGCTTTGACACCCCCCACGCGGATCACTATCATACCGCCCCCATGCCGACTGCCCGGGAACCGCTGCTGGATGCCGTTGTGCAGGCGGCGCAGGGAGCGCTCGTCGAACGGGAATTTGCCCTGGCCGATTTTTCGCGCGTGCGCGACTGGCTGGCAGAACCGACGGGCGTGGCGAGGATGCGGCTCGCGTTGCATCGCATCGACAACGTGCCGACCGGGCTGCTCGCGGTGACGGCGGCGGTGAAACTGGTCTGCCAGCGTTGCCTGCAGCCGATGACCGTTGAACTGCGATCGGAAACGGACGTGGCGTTCGCAGTCGCGGAGAGCGAGAGCCTGCCGGGCGGTTGCGAGCTGATCGCCGGCGACCCGAAGCGGGTCGACCTGGCGGCGCTGGTCGAGGACGAATTGCTGCTCGCGCTGCCGGCGATTCCGCGGCACGCGTCGGGCGAGACCTGCGAGTTGCCGGGAACGGCGGCGGCGGAGGAACCGGCGGCGCCGGAGATGCGCCGCCCGTTCGCGGGACTGAAGGATTTGCTGAAACACTGATTCGGAGAGCGAACTTCCATGGCCGTACAGAAAAGCCGCAAGACACCGTCGAAGCGCGGCATGCACCGTTCCCACGACCGCATCGCGAAGCCGGCGCTGTCAAAGGATCCGACGACCGGCGAGACGCACCTGCGTCACCGCGTGAGCCGCGACGGTTTCTACCGCGGGCGCAAGGTGATCGACGTTCCGGTCGAGGACGCAGGCCAGGAATGATCCGGGCGGCGGTCATGCCAAGAGTGACCGCAGGATGAACCGCTACTCGCGGATCGCCGGCACGGGCAGCTACCTGCCCGAACAGATCCTGACGAACAAGGATCTGGAATCGCGCATCGACACCACCGCCGAGTGGATCCGCACGCGCACGGGCATCGAGCGCCGCCACATCGCGGCGCCCGACGAAACCAGCTCTTCGCTCGCCGAGCATGCCGCGCGGCGGGCGCTGAAGGCCGCGGGCCTGACTCCGGCCGACGTGGATTTCATCGTCGTCGGCACGACCACTCCCGACCTGATCTTCCCGAATACGGGCACGCTCCTGCAACAGCGGCTCGACATCCACGGGTGCCCGGCGTTCTCGCTCGAAACCGCCTGCAGCGGATTCGTCTACGCGCTGTCCGTGGCCGACAAGTACGTCAAGCTCGGCGAGGCCAAGTGCGCGCTCGTGGTCGGCGTCGAGTGCCTGTCGCGCTTCATCGACTGGACCGACCGCTCGACCTGCGTGCTGTTCGGCGACGGCGCGGGCGCGGTCGTGCTGACGCCCGCCGACGAGCCCGGCATCATCGGCACGCACCTGCATTCCGACGGCAAGTACCAGGACCTGCTGTACTTTCCGTACGGCGTGTCGAAGGGCTTCGACAAACTCCGCAACAACTCGACCGACGGCCTCAAGATGCTCGGCAACGAGGTCTTCAAGGTCGCCGTGCGCACGCTGTCGAGGCTCGTGGACGAGACGCTTGCAAAAAATGGCGTCGAACGCAGCGAGATCGACTGGCTGATCCCGCACCAGGCGAACCTGCGCATCATCCAGTCGGCCGCCGACAAGCTCGGCCTGCCGATGGAGAAAGTCGTCGTGACCGTGCAGGACCACGGCAACACCTCGGCGGCGTCCATTCCGCTCGCGCTTGACACGGCGATCCGCGACGGCCGCATTCATCGCGGCCAGCTGCTGCTGCTGGAGACTTTTGGCGGCGGCTTCACCTGGGGCTCCGCGCTGATCCGCTACTGATGCGGAAACCCGGCCTCAATCCCGTGGTCCATTGCCGCATGCCGCGGCGAATCGTTTTCCTGTTGTCCCTGTTGGCGGCCTTCCCGGCGGCGGCGGAGCGCTTCCCGCTGCCGGCCGATGGCAGCGACGTCATCGGCGAGCTGCGCGTCGACCGCACCGAAGCCAAGGACACGCTGCTCGATCTCGCTCGCCGCCACGGGCTCGGCTACGAGGAGATCACCAACGCGAATCCGGGCGTCGACGCCAGGCTGCCAGGCGCCGGCACCGAGGTAGTCGTGCCGAAGCGGCGGCTGCTGCCGCGCGCGCCGCGCGAGGGCATCGTAATCAACCTGCCGGAACACCGGATCTACTGGTATCCGCGCGCGGCGCCCGGCGAGACGCCGGTCGTGTGGACGTTCCCGGTGAGCATCGGAAAGATGGACTGGCACACGCCGCTCGGCAGCACGCGCATCGTCGCCAAGGTGAAGAACCCGACGTGGACGCCGCCGCAGTCGGTGCGCGACGAGCATGCGAAGCGCGGCGACATCCTGCCGGCGGTGGTGCCGGCGGGCCCGGACAACCCGATGGGGTTATTTGCGTTGCGGCTCGGGATTCCCGGCGGCGCCTACCTGATCCATGGCACCAATCGGCCGGCCGGCGTCGGCATGCAGGTGACGCACGGCTGCATGCGGCTCTATCCCGAGGACATCGAGGCGCTGTTCAACATGGTGCCGGTCAACACGCCGGTCATGATCGTGAACCAGCCGTACAAATGGGGCTGGCACGATGGGAAGCTGCTCATCGAAGTGCATCCGCCGTTGCAGGAAGACGCGGTCGATCCGCCGTCGCTGACCGACCTGACGCGCCTGATCGTCGAGGCGACCCGCAATTCGCCGTTGCCGATTGACTGGATCGGCGCCGAGCGCGCCTGGCGCGAGGCGCGCGGCATCCCGACCGAAGTATCAGTGCCGGGCGCGGTGGCGGTCGCGAGCGCGGTTCCCGCGCCGTGAAAAACAAAAACCCCGCGGTGTTGCCACCGCGGGGCTTCTGTCGGAATCCGACGTCGATTACTTCGACATCGACTTTTCGAACATGCGATTCAGCTTTTCGCTGTTCGCATCGCAGCACTGCTGCGCAGCCTGCGCCGCAGACAAGGCCTGGTTGGCCGAGTTCTGCGCCGAGGTGGCGGCCTGCTGAGCGGCGGCCGCGGCGCGGCTCGCGCCGTCCGCTGCAGTCTTCACACTGTCCACGTCACCGGACAGCTTGGACACCTGCGACTTGAGCGAGTCGACTTCCGCCTGCAAGGGCTTCAGATCGGTACAGCCGGCGCCCAGGGCGATGACGGCGGCAGCGATGCCCACCTTCAGGATATTGGTCATGAGTTTTTTCTCCACAAGGTTGCATGGAACGTTACAACCCGCTTTCGCGGATTCACGGTGCCGCGTGTCCTTCCTGTACGCGCGACGATCGTTACGGATCGTAACTTATCAGCACAGGCGGTGAAAGCACGATGCGCATGTCGCCTTCGGGCGACAGACTTTTGCGCGTTTACGCAACGGAAATTCCGCGGCGATTGAAAACACGCGCAAGTGTCGATTGCGATGCGCATTCATCGTCTGTACACGGCGATCATGGTGCGCGCATCGCGATGGCAGCGCGCGTGCGCGCTGCGTGAGACGCGGCCGCTTCCGGTTGTCGGCCTGCGCCTACGCACGGATGGTGAGAGGAGTCAGGCGATTCGGGCGCAGTTGACCGGCTGATTGACGATGGGCTTGCCAGCAGGCTCAGGCTGTATATAATCACAGCACCTGATCATTCATACAGGTGCCGCATGACAGAGCTTACCCCCCGCCAACGCCAGATCCTGGAGTTCATCCAGGACGCGATCGCGACCAACGGGATGCCGCCGACCCGGGCGGAGATCGCCCAGGCGCTCGGCTTCCGGTCGGCCAATGCCGCCGAGGAACATCTGCGCGCCCTGCAGCGCAAGGGCGTGCTCGGGCTGGTTGCCGGCAGCGCGCGCGGCATCGTGCTGAAGGACGCGCTGCGCGAGCAGATGGGCCTGCCGCTCATCGGCCGCGTCGCCGCCGGCCGGCCGATCCTCGCCGAGGAGCACATTGAGGGCCGCTTCCAGCTCGATCCCGCGCTCTTCAGCCCGCGGCCGCATTACCTGCTGCGCGTCAGCGGCATGAGCATGCGTGACGTCGGCATCCTGGACGGCGATCTGGTCGCCGTGCATCGCTCACCCGACGTCCGCAACCGCCAGATCATCGTCGCCCGGCTCGAGAACGAGGTGACGGTCAAGCGCTATCGCCAGGAAGGCACGGTCGTCTGGCTGATGCCGGAGAACCCGGATTTCGAACCGATCCGCGTCGACCTGCGCAAGCAGTCGCTGACCATCGAAGGCGTGGTGGTCGGCGTGCTGCGCCGCGGCCGTCCGGACCTCATGCAGTGAACGACGCACTCGCCGAATTGCTGCGCCATCCCGCGCTCTGGCGCGGCGGCGCCGCCGGCGAGGTGCCTGCCACCGTGCCGAGCGGCTTCCGCCGCCTCGACGAGCGCCTGCCGGGCGGCGGCTGGCCGTTGTCCACGCTGATCGAACTGCTGCTCCCGACCGCGGGCGTCGGCGAGATCCGCCTGCTCCTGCCCGCGCTCTGCCAGCTGTCGCAGGCTGCGCCCGGCGAACCGCGCTGGATCGCCTGGCTCGCACCTCCGCACCTGCCGTATGCGCCCGCGCTCATGGATGCCGGGCTCGATCCCGCGCGCATGCTCGTGATTCGGCCGCGCGCCGGCCTCGACCTGCTCTGGGCGATGGAACAAGCCCTGCGTTCCGGCGCCTGCGCCGCCGTGCTCGGCTGGACCGACGCTGCCGACGATCGCGCGCTGCGCCGCCTGAAGCTCGCGGCGGAAGAGGGGTGCAGTCCCGGCTTCCTGTTCCGCCCATCGGCGCACCGCGAGGAATCCTCGCCCGCGGCGCTCCGGCTCGCACTCTGCGCGCACGACGATGGCCTCGACGTCGAGATCCTGAAAAGCCAGGGCGGCATGCCCGCGCGCATCGACCGCCTGTCGATCCACTAGCGGGGATACCAGATGCTGGAAGGACGCCCGGCGGTCCGGCCGGCACCGGAGAGCCATCAGCGGAAACTGGCGCTGGTGCCGCATCGCCCGCTGCCGGCTGCCGGCCGCGGAACGCGTGAACTGTGGCTCGCCGCGCATTTCTCCCGCCTGCCGCTCGATGCCGTGCTGCCGGCGGCCGCCGCGGCGCGCGCGGCCGTCGTCACCGCCCTGGAAGATCCGAAGCGCAGCATCATCGCCTGCAACGAGCGGGCGGCGCGCCAGGGCATCGCGCCCGGGATGAGCCTCAATGCCGCGCTCGCACGCGTGCCGGGACTGCGCGTCGAAGAACGCCGTCCGGCAGCCGAGGCGGCGCTCCTCGACCGGCTCGCGCGTTGGGCATTGCGTTTCACGCCGGTCGTCAGCCTCGAGCCGCCCTGCACGGTGCTCGCCGAAGTGCGCGGCAGCCTCGACCTGTTCGGCGGCGCGATGGCGCTCTGCCGCCGCGCGCTCGGCGGCCTGCACGACAGCGGCCTGCAGGCCTCGCTCGCGCTCGCGCCGACGCCGCGCGGCGCGCTGTGGCTCGCGCGGGCCGACGTCGGCATGAGCGTCACGCAGGCGACCGCGATGGCGGACATCGCCTCGCGCCTGCCGCTCAGCTGCCTCCAGTGGCCGGCGGACACGGTCACCGCGCTCGCCGGACTCGGCGTCCGGAACGTCGCCGACCTGCTCCGGCTGCCGCGCGCGGGTTTCGTCGCGCGCTTCGGCCCGCAGCTGCTCGACGAACTCGACGAGGGCGTCGGCCGCCGTCCAGAGCCGCGCCGCCGCCACGTCGTGCCGGAGCGCTTCGACGAACAACACGAGCTGCCCGTCGAGACCGCCGCCATGGCCGGCGTGCAGCCGGTGCTCGGACGGCTGCTCGCGAATCTCGGGGCTTTCCTGCGCGTGCGCGCCGCGGGCGTCGCGGGCCTGCGCCTCGACCTGCTGCATCGCGGCCAGGCGCCGACGCGGATCCGCATCGGCCTGGTGCGGCCGGCCGGCGATGCGGCGCATCTCTCCGGCCTGGTCGCCGAGCGGCTCGCGCAGGAGCGGCTGCCGGCGCCCGTCAGGGCGCTCCGCCTGCGTTCCGGCGTGCTGCTGCCGCTGGTGCTGCGCGATGCCCGGCTCTTCGAGCGCGGCCAGAGCGCGGATCCGGAGGCGACGGCGCGGCTGCTCGACCGCCTGCGCGCGCGGCTCGGGCAGGACGCCGTGTTCGGCGTCTGCCCGGTGCCGGAGCATCGCCCGGAGCGCGCGTGGCGCATCGCGGAGCCGGGCGGCACGGCGGCTCCCGGCCAATGGCCCGTCACACGACCTGAGCGGCCGCTGTGGATGCTGGCCGAGCCGCAGCCGTTCGACGGCTGGGAAGGCACGCTCGTCACCGGGCCGGAGCGCATCGAGACGGGTTGGTGGGACGGCCACGACGTCCGCCGCGACTACTACGTCGCGCTCACACGCGCGGGCGTCCGTCTCTGGCTCTTCCGCGAACGCCCGCCAGGTCGTGGATGGTTCCTTCACGGCGTGTTCGGTTGATGAACAGCGCGCGTTGCGCATTCGGCATCGGTTGCGACGCGCAGGCTTCGCCATCGGGCACACGGCCGCGCGACCTTCGCGCCGTTCGGGGACCCTCGCTCGCTCAGAAGAGAAGAATCGGAAAATTCGCTCGCTCGGGGACCCGCCCGGCGCTCGGTCACGTGCCGTGTGCGGCGGTGCCAGGCGCGCGAACGAGCCGTTGCGGGACCCCCGAGCGAGCGAATGTCCGATCTGCTGAGCGAGCGAGGGGGGTCCCGCCGGCGAAGTACGCGCGCCTGGCGCGGCTCGTCGCGGGTGTACCGTGAAATGGCGTATGCCGAACTGCATTGCATCAGCAACTTCACTTTTCTGCGTGGAGCCTCTCACCCGGCGGAGCTGGTCGCGCGCGCGCGGGATCTCGGTTACGCCGCGCTCGCGCTGACCGACGAATGCTCGCTCGCGGGCGTCGTGCGGGCGCATGCTGCCGCGCGCGCGGCCGGGTTTCCGCTGATCGTCGGCAGCGAGCTCGCGCTCGTCGACGGGCCACGCCTCGTTTGTCTCGCGACCAGCCGGCAGGGCTACGGCGCGCTCGCGCGGCTGATCACCAAGGGCCGACGCAGCGCGCCGAAGGGACGCTATCGCCTCGAGCGCGCCGATCTCGCGCAGGGGCTCGCAGACTGTCTCGCACTGTGGCTCCCCGGTGCGGTGCCGGCGCCCGCCGAAGGAGCCTGGCTCGCCGAGCGCTTTGTAGGACGGCTGTGGATCGGGGTCGAGCTGCTCGCCGGCGGCGGCGACCGCGAGCGGCTGGAGACGCTCTGCCGGATCGGCCGCGAGCTCGGGCTACCTGCCGCCGCCTGCGGCGACGTGCACATGCACCAGCGCCGGCGGCGCGCGCTGCAGGACATGCTGACCGCGGCGCGCCTGAAGACGACGGTGGCGGAGGCGGGGCATGCGCTGTACCCGAACGGCGAGCGCTCGATGCGCACGCTCGCGCGCCTCGCGGAGCTCTATCCGCCGGCCCTGCTCGCGGCGACGCTCGAGATCGCCGCGCGCTGCCGCTTCTCGCTCGACGAGTTGCGCTACGAGTACCCGGAGGAAGTCGTGCCGGCGGGCACCACGCCCGCCGCCCACCTGCGGCGGCTGGTCGAGGCGGGCGCGCGCGAGCGCTGGCCCGGCGGCACGCCGGCGGCGGTCGCGGAACTGATCGAACGCGAGCTCGCGCTGATCGCAGAGCTCGGCTACGAGCGCTACTTCCTGACCGTGCACGACCTCGTTGGATTCGCGCGCAGTCGCGGCATCCTGTGCCAGGGTCGCGGCTCGGCCGCCAATTCCGCGGCCTGCTACGCGCTCGGCATCACCGAAGTGGACCCGGCGCGCATGAGCGTGCTGTTCGAGCGCTTCCTTTCGCGCGAGCGCAACGAGCCGCCGGACATCGACGTGGACTTCGAGCACGAACGGCGCGAGGAGGTGATCCAGTACCTGTACCGCAAGTACGGGCGCGAGCGGGCCGCGCTCACTGCGACCGTCATCTGCTATCACCCGAAGAGCGCGGTGCGCGATGTCGGCCGCGCGCTCGGGCTCGACGCGCCGCAGATCGACCGCCTCGCGCGCGCGATGCAGTGGTGGGATGGGCGCGAGATCGCCGATTCCCGGATCGGCGAGGCCGGCTTCGACCTCGCGAATCCGCGCATCGCGCGGATGCTCGCGCTGACCCGCGAGCTGATCGGCTTCCCGCGGCACCTGTCGCAGCACACCGGCGGTTTCGTGATCTCGCGCGGGCCACTCGAGGAGCTGGTGCCGATCGAGAACGCGGCGATGCCCGAGCGCACGGTGATCCAGTGGGACAAGGACGACCTCGACGAGCTCGGGCTCCTCAAGGTGGACGTGCTCGGCCTCGGCATGCTGTCGGCGATCCGCCGCGCGCTCGTGCTGGTGTCGGCGCGGCGCGGCCGCGAGTTCCGCCTGGCCGACGTGCCCGCGGAGGATCCGGCCGTCTACGAGATGATCTGCCGCGCGGACACGATCGGCGTGTTCCAGATCGAGTCGCGCGCGCAGATGGCGATGCTGCCGCGGCTCAAGCCGCGCTGCTACTACGACCTCGTGGTCGAGGTCGCGATCGTGCGGCCGGGCCCGATCCAGGGCCAGATGGTGCATCCCTACCTGCGGCGGCGCAGCCACGAAGAGCCGGTCGATTATCCGGGGCCGGAGGTCCGGGGCGTGCTCGAGCGCACGCTCGGCGTGCCGATCTTCCAGGAACAGGTCATGCAGCTCGCGATCGTCGCCGCGGGCTTCACGCCGGGGGAGGCGGACAGCCTGCGGCGCGCGATGGCAGCCTGGCGGCGCAAGGGCACGCTCGGGCCTTTCGAGGAGCGCCTGGTCGAGGGCATGCGTGCGCGCGGCTACGAAGAAGGTTTCGCGCGGCAGGTGTTCCAGCAGATCCTCGGCTTCGGCGAATACGGCTTCCCGGAATCGCACGCGGCGAGTTTCGCGCTGCTCGTCTACGTCTCGGCCTGGCTCAAGCGCCACGAACCCGCGGCCTTCTGCTGCGCGCTTCTGAACAGCCAGCCGATGGGTTTCTACGCGCCGGCGCAACTGGTGCGTGATGCGCGCACGCACGGTGTGACGGTGCGCCCGGTGGACGTCAACGTGAGTGCGGTCGAATCGACGCTGGAGCCCATGCCGGCGGGCGGCAGCGCACTCAGGCTCGGTCTCGACCGCGTGCGCGGTTTGTCGGAGCACGGCGCCCGGCGGCTGGTCGATGCGCGCGCCGCGGGGGCTTACCGGCTCGCCTCCGAACTCGCGCGCCGCGCCGGACTCGGCAAACGCGACCTCGAGACGCTGGCCGCGGCCGGCGCGCTCGCGGGCATCGCGGGGCACCGGTATCGCGCGGCCTGGGACGTGCGGGGCATCGAACCCGCCACGCCCCTCGGCCTGGCGTCGGATCGCGAGGAGGGATTACCGCTGCTGCGCGCACCGTCGGAGGGCGAGGACATCGTTGCGGACTACCGCAGTTTCGGCCTGACGCTCGGGCGGCATCCGCTCGCGCTGCTGCGCGCGAGGCTCACGACCGGCGGCTGGATCACGGCGGATGCCGTGGCGGAGCTGCCGGACGGCGCCGCGGTCCGGACCGGCGGCATCGTGGTAACGCGGCAGCGGCCGGGTCCCGCCGGCGGTGTCGTGTTCGCGACGCTCGAGGACGAAACGGGCTACGTGAACCTGGTGATCTGGAGCCGGATCGCGGATGCGCACCGGAAAGTGCTGCTGGGTGCGCGGCTGCTCGGCGTCGATGGCCGGCTGCAGCGCGCCGGCGAGGTGCGGCACGTGGTCGTGGACCGGCTGGAGGACCGCTCGGCGCTGCTTGGCGCGCTCGCTGCGCCGTCCCGGGACTTCCGCTGACTCAGCGGCGCCGCGACGGCGCCCGCCGCGATTTCCGGGCACCGCCGGAATCGGACTCGTCCAGGTCGTAATCGTCGAAGTCCGACAGCAGGCCCCGGGTGCGCTTCTCCTCGCGGATACGCTCGAGCTTGCGCCAGGCGGGCTCGCCCGCAACCCGCGCGCCGCGACGCTTGCGCGTGTCGAAATCCCGCATCAACCGGTCGACATCGAGGTCCTCTGCGGTGTCCTCGATCTCGTCCGGTTCCTCGTCCTCGAATTCTTCTTTCGGCTTCTCGCTCATGCGACCGTTCCAGGGTCACTGCGGGCCGACTTATAAGACGCGGCGGGCGCGTCCGCAAGGGGTCTCAGCCCACGAGTTGGTTCAATTGGAAGATCGGCAGCAGAAGCGCGATGACGATCACGAATACGAACCCGCCCATCAGCAGGATCATCGCCGGGCCCAGGATGCCGACAGCGGTATTGACCACGCCGTCGAGCTCGCGTTCCTGGTTGAGGGCGGCCCGGTCCAGCATCGATTCGAGTTCCCCGCTGGTCTCTCCGCTCGCGACGAGGTGGACCAGCATCGGCGGGAACAGCTTGCTGGCCCCGAGCGAACGCGCGATCGGTGCGCCCTCACGGACCCGGACCGCGGCGTCCTGCACGGCCTGGCGCATCGGCGCGTTCGTGACGACCTCGCCGGAGATCCGGAGCGCCTCGAGCACCGGCACGGCGCTCGCGGTCAGGATCGCGAAAGTGCGGGCGAAGCGGGCGGCATTGTTGCCGCGCGCGATGCGCCCGATCAACGGCAGGCGGAGCTTGAATGCGTCGAAGCGATAGCGCGCCGCGGGCTCCCTCACCCAGCGGCGGAAGGCCCACACGGCGCCGGCGACGGCGGCGATCACCAGCCACCACCAGGCACGCAGGAAATCCGAGCTCGCGATCAGGATGCGGGTCAGGATCGGAAGTTCGCGGTCGCCGGCTTCGAACACGCGCACGACCTCGGGCACCACGTAGCCGAGCAGGAGCCCGACGATGCCGAAGCAGATGACGGTCAGCAGCACCGGGTAGATCATCGCGTTCTGGATCTTTTGCTGCAGCACCTGGCGGTTCTCGGTGTAGTCGGCCATGCGTTCGAGTACGGCATCGAGATGCCCGGACTGTTCGCCGGCCGAGACCGTTGCGCGATAGATTTCCGGGAAGACATTCGGGAACGCGCCGAGGCCCTCCGCCAGCGTGCGGCCCTCCATGACGCGCGCACGGACGCCCGCAATCACGTTGCGGACCCGTTGCTTCTCGCTTTGCTGCGACACGGCGAGCAGCGCCTCCTCGAGCGGGATCGCGGCCCGCACCAGAGTCGAGAGCTGACGGGTCAGCAAGGCGAGGTCCGAGGCGCCGATGCGGTTGTTGAACGAGAATTCGAACGACCGCCGGGCCGGCGCATCGCTGACCTCGGTCACGCTGACCGGCAGCAGGCCCTGTTCGCGCAGCAGCTGGCGGACCTGGCGCGGGCTGTCGCCTTCCTGCACACCCCGCCGTTCGCGTCCGGTGGCGTCGAGCGCCTTGTATTCGTAAGCCGCCATCACTCCTCGCGGGTGACGCGCAGCAATTCCTCGAGCGACGTGATGCCGGCCAGCACCTTGGCACGGCCGTCATCGCGGATTCCCGGCGTGATCTGGCGCGCGTGGCGCTCGAGCTCGTGTTCGCCGGCGCCGTCGTGGATCATCACGCGCTTGCGGTCATCGTTGATCGCGAGCTCGTAGATGCCGGTGCGTCCGCGATTGCCGCCGCCGACGTCGGCGCCGGGTCGGTAAAGCGTTCGTTGCGCCGCCTGCGCGGCGCCAAGGCCGACGAGCCTGGCTTCGTATTCGCCGGCGGGATAGCCGATGCGAGTTTCGGGATTCAGAACGCGGACCAGGCGCTGCGCAACCACCCCGAGCAGCGTAGAGGCGAGCAGGAACGGCTCCACGCCCATGTCGCGCAGGCGCGTGACCGCGCCGACCGCGGTATTCGTATGCAGGGTCGAGAGCACGAGGTGGCCGGTCAGCGATGCCTGCACCGCGATCTGTGCGGTCTCGGTGTCGCGGATTTCGCCGACCATCACCACATCGGGGTCCTGGCGCAGGATCGCGCGCAGCCCGCGGGCGAAAGTCATCTCGACCTTGGTATTGACCTGGGTCTGGCCGATGCCGTCGATGTAGTACTCGATCGGGTCTTCGACCGTCATGATGTTGCGCGTTCGGTCGTTGATGCGCTCGAGCGCCGCGTACAGCGTCGTGGTCTTGCCGGATCCGGTCGGGCCGGTGACCAGGATGATGCCGTGCGGCTTGTGGATCTGCGCGTCGATCATGCCCTGCACGCTCGGCTCCATGCCGAGCGAATCGAGATCGAGCCGGCCGGCCTGCTTGTCGAGCAGGCGCAGCACGACCCGCTCGCCGTGACCTGAGGGCAGGGTGGAGACGCGCACGTCCACCGCGCGGCCGGCGATGCGCAAGGAGATGCGCCCGTCCTGGGGCAGGCGCTTTTCGGCGATGTCGAGCCGCGACATGACCTTGATGCGGGAGATCAGGAGCGGGGCCACCGCGCGCTTGGTCTGCAGCACCTCGCGCATCACGCCATCCACGCGGAAGCGCACGACCAGGCGGTTCTCATAGGGTTCGACGTGGATGTCGGAGGCGTTTTCCTTGATCGCCTGCGTCAGCACCGCGTTGATGAGCCGGATGACCGGCGCGTCGTCCTCGCTTTCGAGCAGGTCCGACGGTTCCGGCAGGCCCTCGGCCAGGCCCGCGAGGTCCGTCTCTCCTTCGATGCCCTCGACGATCTGGCCGGCCTCGCCGCTGCCGCCTTCATAGGCCTTGCGCAAAAGTTCATCAAAGGCCGCCTCGGCGACGCGTTCGATGACGAGCGGTATGCCGAGGAAGCGGCGGAGTTCAGCGACGGCTGAGGGCTGGGCGCCCGCGCGATAGACCACCTGGGCCTTGCCGTCGACGACGCCGCGCACCAGCACCCCGTGTCGCTTCGCGAAGGTGAAGGGGAGGCGTCCGACGGGCGCCACCGATTTCGGCGGATTGCCGGCGATCATCGGCCGCACCCGGTCACCCGCCGGGGTTCTCGGGGTTTTCCGCGGTATCCGGCGGCGGCGGTGCGGGCGTGGACGTGGGTGGCGAACCCTGCGGCGCGATCGGCGGGGCGGTCGGGCCGACCAGCGGCGGCAGCGTCGGGCGCGTCTCGCCCGGCATCAGCTGCACCTTGCCGCCCTTTTTCTCGAGCTGCAAGTTGCGCAGGTAGTTGTACTTCGCGTTCGTCTCAATCGCCGCCTGTTCTGCCGTGCGCACCACGCGGGGACGGATGAAGACCATCAGGTTGGTCTTGGTCTTCTGCGTGTTCCGAACCCGGAACAGGCCACCGATGATCGGGATGCGGCCGAGTACCGGCACGCGCGATTCGCTCTCGGTCAGGCGGTCCTCGATCAGGCCTCCGAGAACGATCATGCCGCCGTCGTCGACCAGCACGCGCGTCGTGATCGTACGCTTGTTGGTCACGAGGTCGGTGCTCGATACCTGGGAGGCGGCGGCGGCGATGCCCGAGGCCTCCTGCTCGATCTTGAGCAGGATGGTGTTCTCGTCGGTGATCTGCGGCGTGATCTTCAGGATGTTGCCGACTTCCTTGCGCTCGATGGTCTGGAACGGGTTGACGGCGCCGCCGCTGCTGCCGGTGTTCGTGTACTGGCCGGTCAGGAACGGCACTTCCTGCGCCACCTTGATCTGCGCTTCCTCGTTGTCGAGCGTGATGACCGAGGGCATAGATACGACGTTCGTGTTGCCGTCGCCGGCGAGCGCGCGGAGGATCGCCGCGAAATTCGTGCCGTGGTCCTGCTGCCGGCCGCCGCCGATCGTGAGGCCGCCCGGCGCGGATTCGATCGACGACGGATCGTCGATCCCCCGAATGACGTCGCCAAGGCTGACGCCGGCGATCGGCTGGTTGAACAGGCCAACCAGGAAATTGTCACCCGAGCCATCGACGATCCAGTTGACACCGAGGTCGCGGGTTGCGTCCTTCGACACTTCGACCAGCATCGCCTCGATGATCACCTGCGCGCGGCGGATATCGAGACGGTCGATGACCGACATGATCGAGCGCATGGTCTTCGGCGGGGCCGTGATGACGAGCGCATTGGTCTCGGGTTCGGCCCAGATCATCACCGACTTGTCGGAGCTTGCCGCGGGCACTGCGGCAGCGCCCGGCTGTCCCGCGGACGACGCAACCAGCTGTTCCTTTAGCTTGCCGGCCAGCTTTTCCGCGTCGGCGTAATTGAGGTAGCGGACCTGCGTGTCGCCGCCGGCTTCGAGCGGCGTGTCGAGGTGGGTGATCAGCGTGCGGAAGCGCAGGCGCGAAGATGTCTCGCCACTGATCAGCACGCTGTTGGTGCGATCGTCCGCGACAATGCGGGCGCCGCCGGCGCCTTCGGCGCCCTGCGCCGAATTCAGCGAATTGATCACGCGCACGATCTCGTTGGCGGAGGCGTGCTCGAGCCGCACGACCTCGAAGTCGCCGTCGCCCGTGCGGTCGATGCGCTGCACGATCCGCATCATGCGGTTCACGTTCGAGGCGCGGTCCGAGATAATCAGCATGTTCGCGCTCGGATAGGCGGCGAGATGCGCGGACTGCGGCATCATCGGCCGCAAGATCGGCACGAGCTGGGCTGCGGAGACGTTCCGCACCTGCACGACCTGCGTGACGAGCTCGTCGGAGGTCGAACTAACCCGGTCCGGCAGGTCGTTGGCGGGCAGGGTGCGCGAGGTCGCGGCCGGCAGGATCTTGATGACATTGCCGGAGGGCACGGCGACGAATTCGTATACCTGCAGTATGGCGAGGAAGGCCTCGTAGAAGGCCTCGGGGCTCATCGGCGTGTTCGACAGCATCGTCACCTGCGCACGGACGCGCGGATCGACGATGAAATTCTTGCCGGTGACCTGGCTCACGGCCTCGATGACTTGACCGATGTCCGCATCCTTGTAGTTCGGTGTGATCTGCGCGCCCTGCTGGGCCGCCGCCGCGAGCGGCAGCACCATGGCGATCAGCAGGGTCAGTCGGATGAATCGGGTCATGCGTCAATCCTCCGGAGGCCGGGCCTCACTGGGAAGCCTCCGGCTGGGCCGGTTGTTCCGTTTCCGGGAGCTGTTGCAACTGCTGCGTGGCCTGCGCCGCGTCAACCGTCAATTGATGCTGTTGGCCATTGCGTTCGATCGAGAGCGTGACCGAGGCACCTTGGGCGATGCCGCGCAGCGACTCGATGCCGCGCTGCGGGTCTTCGAGCGGGGCGCCGTTGATCGCCGTCACGAGATCGCCGGGCTGCAGGCCGATGCGTGCGAACAGCGTGCGGTTGCGCCCCGGATAGACGCGGAATCCGCGCAACTGCGCGCCGGCATAGACGGGCTGCGGTCGCAGCAGTTCGTTCGGGTCCTGGCCCAATACCTGCTGAACCATGTCGTCGGGTGTCATCGCGCCCTGCGCGACCGGCGGCGCGTAATTGACGGCGCCGCCGGAACCGCTCAGGCGCGGCAGCACCAGCGATTCACGCGCGCCGCCGCGGTCGAGGATCACGCGGTCCGGATAAACGGCTGCAAGCTTCGCGCCGCCCGGCAGCGAAGCACCGGTCGCGTACACGCGCGCCGACTGGCCGCTCCCACCGATGATCGCCCAACCGGTCGAAGGGTCCGAGCCCGCCAGCGTGCCGGCGAGCGTGAGGTTGGCGGAAGTCACCGGCGCGTCCGAAGGATCGCCGGAATTCTTGGAGATGCCGAAGAGATGCGCATTGACGATTGCTGGCAGGTCGACGGCGGACGCCGCACCGGTGTCGATCGTCGCTGCAGGCAGCGCGGCTTCCTCGCCCGAGCCGAGTCCGCGCCAGAGCAGCGAGGCCAACTGAGCGGCGATGACGATGACCAGGATGACGGTCGCGAGCGTCGGCGCGGCATTCGCCAAGCCCGCCCGGCCGGCGGGTCCGGGCCGGCGCAAAGGCGCAACGATGCGGTCGACGAGTTGCATGCGCTCCCGGTTCCCGGCAGGACTCCCCCTGAGCGCCACATGATACGGGTTGGCGCCCGAGCCCTACAAGGCGCAAGAGGCCCGGAAAACGATGTAATGACGGGCACTTGTGCGACACTTCTCAAACTCGGCTCGCCATATGCGTACTCGTCGCAGGTGGGCGACAGGTCCTTGAACAGTCGACGGTCGAACCCTATAAATGAACGCAGGCCAGAACGAGCGGAAAGCGGTGGGCGCGGAAGACGAGCAGGAGCGCGGGCAGGGCGGCCACCACTTGGTGGTGGAAGAGGCGCAGCCGAAGCTGCGCAAGCCGCCGCTGTACCAGGTGGTGCTGCTCAATGACGACTACACGCCGATGGAATTCGTGGTCGACGTGCTGGAACGCATCTTCAGCCTCGACCGGACGCGGGCGACGAGGGTCATGCTGGAGGTTCACACCCGGGGCAAAGGCATCTGCGGGGTCTTCACATTCGAGATCGCAGAGACCAAAGTGGCCCAGGTGATGACATATTCCCGGCAGCACCAGCATCCGCTGCTTTGCACCATGGAGGAGACCTGATTGCTGTCCAGTGAACTCGAGTTCTGCCTGAACGAGGCTTTCCAGAAAGCCCGGGACGCACGGCACGAGTACATGACCGTGGAGCACCTGCTGCTCTCGATCCTGGACGCGCCGCGCGTGCGCGAGATCCTGAAGTCCTGCGGGGCGGACATCGCGCGGCTCCAGGCGGACCTGCAGAAGTTCATCGACGAGACCACGCCGGCGCTGCCCGCGGACGACGACCGCGAGGTGCAGCCGACGCTCGGTTTCCAGCGCGTGCTCCAGCGCGCAGTGTTCAACGTGCAATCGAGCGGCCGCAAGGAAGTCGCGGTCTCGAACGTGCTGGTCGCGATCTTCAGCGAAAAGCAGTCACATGCGGCTTACCTGCTGTCGCTGCAGGACGTCACCCGGCTCGATGTCGTCAATTTCATCTCGCACGGGCTGCCCTCCGGCACCGAGACGCGCGACACGCCACGCGAGGAAGGCGCGCCCGCCGAGCGCGAAGGCGGCGAGGAAAGCGGTTCCTCGATCCTCGAAAAATACACGGTCAACCTGAATGCGCAGGCCCTGGCCGGGCGCGTGGATCCGCTGATCGGGCGCCAGCTCGAAGTGCAGCGGACGATCGAGATCCTGTGCCGCCGGCGCAAAAACAACCCGCTGTACGTCGGTGAGGCGGGCGTCGGCAAGACCGCAATCGCCGAGGGCCTTGCGCGGCTGGTGGTCGAACGCAAGGTCCCGGATGTGCTTGCCGATTGCACGATCTACGCGCTCGACATGGGCTCGCTGATTGCGGGCACCAAATACCGCGGCGATTTCGAAAAGCGGCTGAAGGGCGTGATCGCGGAGTTGAAACAGCGACCCGGCGCAGTCCTGTTCATCGACGAGATCCACACGGTGATCGGTGCCGGTGCGGCCTCGGGCGGCGTGATGGATGCCTCCAACCTGATCAAGCCGGTGCTGGCGAGCGGCGAGTTGCGCTGCATCGGCTCGACGACTTACCAGGAATACCGCGGCATCTTCGAGAAGGATCACGCGCTGGCGCGCCGCTTCCAGAAGATCGACGTAGTAGAGCCCTCGGTGGCCGAGACCATCGACATCCTGCGCGGACTCAAGACCCGCTTCGAGGAGCATCACGGCGTCACGTACGCGGATGACGCGCTGGTCGCGGCGGCGGAACTCGCGGAACGGCACATCAACGACCGCCACCTGCCGGACAAGGCGATCGACGTCGTGGACGAGGCGGGCGCGTCGCTGCGGCTCAAGCCCGCTGCCGAACGCGAACGCGAAGTAACCGTCAATCACGTTGAAGCGGTAGTCGCCCGCATCGCGCGCATCCCGCCCAAGAATGTCTCGACCTCCGACCGCGAGGTGCTCCAGAACCTGCAGCGCAACCTCAAGCTCGTGATCTACGGACAGGACGTCGCGATCGATGCGCTTGCGGCCGCGATCAAGATGTCGCGTGCCGGCCTCGGCAACGACCGGCGCCCAGTTGGCAGCTTCCTGTTTGCCGGCCCGACCGGCGTCGGCAAGACCGAAGTGACGCGCCAGCTTGCGATCGCGCTCGGCGTCGAGTTTGTCCGCTTCGACATGAGCGAGTACATGGAGCGGCACACGGTTTCGCGGCTGATCGGCGCGCCGCCGGGGTATGTCGGCTTCGACCAGGGCGGATTGCTGACCGAAGCGATTGCCAAGCAGCCGCATTGCGTGCTGCTGCTTGACGAGATCGAGAAGGCGCACCCGGATGTCTTCAACCTGCTGCTGCAGGTGATGGACCACGGCACGCTGACGGACAACAACGGCCGCAAAGCCGACTTTCGGCACGTGATCATCGTCATGACGACCAATGCCGGCGCCGCGGAGATGAGCCGCGCCAGCATCGGCTTCACCCATCAGGATCATGCCCCCGACGGCATGGAGGCGGTCCGGCGCATCTTCGCGCCCGAGTTCCGCAACCGGCTCGACGCAATCATCCAGTTCGCGCCGCTCGACCAGACCACCATCGGTCGCGTCGTGGACAAGTTGCTGCTCGAGGTCGAGACGCAGCTCGAGCAGAAATCGGTGCAGCTGTCGGTGGACGACGCGGCGCGGCGCTGGATCGCGGTGCGCGGCTACGACCCGAAGATGGGCGCGCGGCCGATGGCGCGCGTGCTGCAGGAGCACATCAAGCGGCCGCTCGCTGAGGAGTTGCTGTTCGGCTCACTGGCCGGCGGCGGCGCCGTCAACGTGACGCTCGCGGCCGACGGCGAGAGCCTGGCGCTCGACTGCCGGCCGGCGAAGTCGCCGGAACTGCTCAGCCAGGACTGAAGGCCGCTCAAGAAAAAAGGTGACGCAAACCTTTTTCCGAAAAGGTTTGCGTCACCTTTTTTTGAGAAGGGACAGTCCCCCTTGGGGCTTACCGCGCGCGGTAGATGATGCGGCCCTTCGAGAGATCGTAGGGCGTCAGCTCGACGGTGACGTTGTCGCCGGTCAGGATCCGGATGTAGTGCTTGCGCATCTTGCCCGAGATGTGGGCGGTGACGACGTGATCGTTCTGCAGCTTCACGCGAAAGGTCGTATTGGGCAGGGTCTCTACGACCTCGCCTTCCATCTGGATTGCTTCTTCCTTCGCCATTGAAACCTGTCGGTGTAGCGGAAACCGCGCGGATTGTGACGCAGGCGCCTTGCCCGCGCAATTAATTGTCTCGCGCGCGCCACATGCGGTCCCCGGCGGCGACCAGTTCCGCGAGTTCCGCTTCAAACCGCGCACGCGGCAGGTTGCGGCTACCCAGGCTCGCCAGGTGCGGACTCGGCATCTGGCAATCGATCAGGGGGACGTCAAGTCGGCGGCATTCCTCGACCAGCCGGGCGAGCGCGACCTTCGAGGCGTCGGTCTCGCGCATGAACATGGATTCGCCGAAGAACACCCGTCCGATCGCAACGCCGTACAAGCCGCCGACCAGTCGGCCGTCGTGCCAGGTTTCGACCGAATGGGCGAGGCCGCGCTCGTGCAGGATCACGTACGCGCGGTGCATGTCGCGGGTGATCCACGTGCCCGGCGTGCCGTCGCGCGGCGCGGCGCAAGCCTCGATCACGGCCGCGAAAGCCGTGTCGATCCGGGTCTCGTAGCCGCGCCGGCGCATCGAGCGCGCGAGGCTGTGCGAGATGCGAAAGTCCTCCGGCCGCAGCACCGCGCGCGGGTTCGGCGCCCACCACAGGATCGGCTGCTCGGCCGAGAACCAGGGAAAGATGCCGTGCCGATAAGCGTGAATGAGCCACTCGGGGGTCAGCGAACCGCCGACCGCGAGCAGACCGTTCGGCTCGTGCAACGCACGTGCCGTCGGCGGCATCGCCGTCGGCGGGTCAGTCTTCTGCAGCCAGGCAATCCCGGACATCGTCCGAAAGCCTAGCGGGGATGTCTTCGCGCCGGAAGGGCAGGTGTCTCGTTGCGAGATCGATCCACGCACGGCGCCCGGCGCGTTCCCGCCGCAACCAGTCCTCGACCGGCTTTACGAATGATGGCTCGGCGATGTCGTGCAGGGACCAGACCGGCGTCGGCACGAAGCCGCGCAGCAGCTTGTGCTCACCCTGGGTGCCCGGTTCGAACCGCTGGAGTCCGGCGCGGATGCAATGCTCGATGCCACGGTAGTAGCACAGCTCGAAGTGCAGGCTGTGATGGTCGCCCGCGGCGCCCCAGTAGCGGCCATATAGCGTGCCGGCGCCCTGCAGCGACACTGCGCACGCGATCAGCTCGCCGCCCCGAAACGCGAGCTCGACGACGAGCGCCTCCGGCAGATCGCGTGCGAGTCGCCCGAAGAATTCCCGGTTCAGGTACGGCGCATTGCCATGGCGGGCGAAAGTTTCCGCGTGCAAGCGGTAGATCGCATCGAGCATCGGCGCATCGAGGTCGCCGCCGGTGGCGGTGCGGCATTCGATGCCGGCTTCGGCCACGCGGCGGCGCTCGCGCCTTACTTTCTTGCGCTTCTCCGAGGTGAAGCCTGCGAGGAAATCATCGAACGACCCGTAGCCTTCATTTTGCCAGTGAAACTGGCAATCGAGCCGCGGCGACAGACCGGCCGCCTGCAGCCGTTGGCGATCGCGGGAATCGGGAAAGAGTACGTGCAGCGAGGAAAGGCCGAGTTCGCGGGTCAGCGCGCGCGCGAAAGCGGCGAGCGCGCCGCGCACCTCGTCGGATGCCGCGAGGAGCCGGGGGCCGGTCGCCGGTGTGAAGGGCACGGCGGCAACGAGGCGCGGGTAATAGGCGAGGCCGGCGCGCTGCCAGGCCTCGGCCCAGACGAAATCGAAGACGAATTCGCCCCAGGAATGATCTTTCAGGTAAAGCGGCATGGCGCCATCGAGGCGGCTCGCGGCATCGTGATGCAGGAGATGATGCGCGCCCCAGCCGGTCCCTGCGGTCGCGCAGCCCGTGTCCTCGAGGGCCCACAGGAACTCGTGGTGCAAGAAGGGAGGGGCGCCGGCTGCGAGCGCATTCCACGCGTCCGCATCGACGTCGCCGAGCGAACGGGCGATGCGGATGCTCACCGGGCCTCAGCTGGTCGCGGCGCGCTCGAGGTAACGATCGGCATCGAGCGCCGCCATGCAGCCCGTGCCGGCGGAGGTGACGGCCTGCCGATACACGTGATCGGCGACGTCGCCCGCGGCAAAGACACCCGGCATGCTGGTCGCGGTCGCATCGCCTGCAAGGCCGCCCTTGACCACGATATAGCCTTCTTTCATGTCGAGCTGCCCCTGGAAGAGTTCGGTATTCGGCGTGTGGCCGATCGCAACGAAAAGGCCCGTGACGTCGAGATCGCGCTTCGCATCGCCCGCGACCGCGCGCAGGCGCACGCCAGTCACACCCTGCTCATTGCCGAGGACGGAATCCACTTCGTGGTTCCAGGCGAAGGAAATCTTGCCCTGGTCCGCCAGCGCCTTCAGCCGGTCCTGGAGAATCGCTTCGGCACGCAGCTTGTCGCGACGATGGATCAGGGTCACGTGCGAGGCGATGTTGGTCAGGTAGATCGCTTCCTCGACTGCGGTATTGCCGCCGCCGACGACGGCGACTTTCTGGTCCCGGTAGAAAAATCCGTCGCAGGTCGCACAGGCGGAGACGCCGCGGCCGCGGAAAGCTGTTTCCGATTCAAGCCCGAGATAGCGCGCCGATGCACCGGTCGCGATGATGAGCGCATCGCAGGTGTATTCGCCGTCTTCGGCCGTCAGGCGGAACGGCCGGCTCGCGAGATCGACAGTCGTGACCTGGTCTTGCACGACCTCAACGCCGAAACGCTCGGCGTGGCGGCGCATGCGGTCCATCAGGTCGGGGCCGAGCAGGCCATGGACATCGCCGGGCCAGTTGTCGACTTCGGTCGTGGTCATGAGCTGGCCGCCCGGCTGCAATCCGGCCAGCAGCAGCGGCTTGCGGTTGGCGCGAGCTGCATAGACCGCCGCGGAATAACCGGCGGGCCCCGATCCCAGGATGATGAGCCGCGAGTGCCGGGAAGCCGTCATGTATAGTGATCTCCGCTTCGATTCGCGCCGTACGCCCGCCGGCACCTCAGGTAGCCGCGCATCCTAGGGGAGCGCATCGGACCGCGATAGTCCTTCGACGACGGCCGATCGCGCGCGTATCGGCATCGTGCATGGGTGCTTGCTGCTCGAATTGCAACACTCTTATAATCAAACGGTTATAGATCTTTCCTGACAAGGATTCTGACCCAGTGGCCAAGTCCGGCAACGGCAGCAGTGCCGACGTGAAGCTCGATCCGGTGTTCGCGCGGGCCCTGCGGCAGGCATTGTTTTTCCTGCTCGCGGCGTTCGCGCTCGTGCTCCTGATCGCGCTATCGAGTTACGACCGCTCCGATCCGAGTTACAGCTTTACCGGCGAACCCGGCGCAGTCGGCAACCTGATCGGCACGCTCGGTGCGCATGTCGCCGACCTGTTGCTGCTCGCGTTCGGCTGGCCGGCCTACCTGTTTCCGTTCGTAATCGCGTTCAGCGCCTGGGTCGGACTGATGCGCACGGCCGACGATCCGGGCCACGGACGCTCGACCGTTGCGCTGCGCACCATCGGCCTCGTGATCGTGCTCGCAACGAGCTGCGGACTCGCAGCACTGCACTACGACGTCGAGTCCCTGCCGGCTGGGGCCGGCGGCATCCTCGGCAACCTGGTCGGCAACGGACTCGAGAGCGTGCTCGCGCTCCTCGGCGCAACGCTCGTGATGCTCGCGCTGTGGTTCGCCGGCGTGCAGCTCTACTCCGGCGTCTCCTGGCCGCGGGTCATGGATTTCATCGGTCACTGGGTGCTCGCGGGCGCTTCCTGGGTACGCAACCGCATGGCGAGCTCGCGCGACCAGGCGGTCGGGCGCGAATCGCGCGCCGCGCGCGAAACCGCTGTCCGTGAAGTGCAGAAAAAAGCGGCAACGCGCACCCCGCCGCGGATCGAGGCGGCCGCGCCGGCGGTGCCCGAAGCGAGCGTCCGGGTCGAAAAAGAACGGCAGGTGCAACTGTTCGCGAAGCCCGCGGCGCGCGACCTGCCTGAACTGAAACTGCTCGACGATCCGCCGGCGCGGGAGAAAGCCTATTCGCCGGAAGCACTCGACGCCATTTCCCGCCTGGTCGAAATCAAGTTGAAGGACTTCGGCATCGAGGTCGAAGTCGTGGCCGTGCTGCCGGGACCGGTCATCACGCGCTTCGAGCTGAAACCGGCGCCCGGCGTAAAAGTCAGCCAGATCAGCGCGCTCGCGAAGGACCTTGCGCGCGCGCTGTCCGCGATCAGCGTGCGCGTGGTCGAAGTGATCCCGGGCAAGTCCGTGGTCGGCCTCGAGATCCCGAACGAGACGCGTGAATTGGTGACCCTCGGTGAGATTGTCCGCTCCCGGGCCTACGACGAACTGGGTTCGCCGCTCGCGCTCGCGCTCGGCAAGGACATCGGCGGCGCGCCGGTCGTTGTCGATCTCGCGAAGATGCCGCACCTGCTGATTGCCGGCACCACGGGTTCCGGCAAGTCGGTCGCCATCAACGCTATGGTGCTATCGCTGCTTTACAAGAGTTCGGCCGAGCAGGTTCGGCTGATCATGATCGACCCGAAGATGCTCGAGCTCTCGGTGTACGAAGGCATTCCGCACCTGTTGGCGCCGGTGGTCACCGACATGAAGCAGGCGAGCA
>JANNKZ010000162.1:0-2813 GCA_031396515.1 Gammaproteobacteria bacterium | reverse complement strand
GGCGTCACCGAGGACATCATCACGGACCTCGCGCGCGTGTCCGCGCTCAACGTCGCTTCGCGCAATGCCGCGTTCTCCTACAAGGGCAAGACCGTCGCGCCGGCGCAGCTCGCGCGTGCGCTCAACGTGACGCACGTGATGGAAGGCAGCGTGCGCAAGTCCGGCAACCGCGTCCGCATCACGGCGCAGCTCCTGCAGGCCTCCACCGATACGCAAGTCTGGGCGGAGCGCTTCGACCGCACGCTCGACGACATCTTCGCGATCCAGGACGAGATCTCGAAAGCCATTGTGACGGCGCTCAAGGTCAAGCTCTTGCCGGCGGAGAAGGAAGCGCTCGAACAGCGCTCGACGACGAACGCCGAAGCCTACGAGCTCTTCCTCGTAGCGCGCGGGTTTCAACGAAAAGGGAGCGAACGCCTCAAGCCGGTGATCGTGCGTCTCTGCCGGCGTGCCGTCGAGCTCGACCCGGGGTTCGCCAAGGGCTGGGCGCTGCTGTCGATTGCGGAATCTGAAATTGCACAGCGCGGGATTGAGGGCTATTCGGTTGAGAGCGCCCGCGCCGCCGCGGAGCGGGCCATCGCCGCGGACCCGTCTGCGGCCGATGGGTATGCGGCGCTTGCGGAAGCGCAGCTGCGCGCCTCGATGGCGATAGACGAAGCCGCGACCGACGCGCTGACGACGGCGTTCCGGCTCGACCCGAATTGCTACGACGCCCACCTGACTGCCGGGTCTCTCAACATCTTTCAACGTAACTACGAGAAGGCGATCACGCACTTCGAGCGCGCGATCGAAATCGACCCGGATGCCTATTGGCCGGCCGGCATGGTTTCGCAGGCCTATGAAGCCATCGGCGACACTGTCGCGGCCGTGGCCGCGCACCGGCGTGCGCTGGCGCTTTGCGAGCGGATACTGGCGGACGAGCCGGATCATGGTGCGGCGATGGGATTCCTGGTGACATCGCTGGCCTCGCTTGGCCTCGCCGACCGGGCGCGGGAATGGGCGCGGCGCGCACTGCTGTTCGACCCGGACAATGTGCGCCTGCATTACAACCTCGCCTGTGCCATGGCGACGCTCGAAGATGCGGACATGGCTGTAGCGCTGATGGATCCCTTGATCGACAAAGTGGGTCCCGGGGCGCTACGGTGGTTTCAAAGCGACAACAGCCTGGATCAGATCCGCGAACATCCCAAGTTCGTTGCGTTGTCGGAGCGCATTGCGCGGCGGCTGGCCGCTGAAACTTCCGCAAAGGAGACGTGATGTCACTTGCGTTGTTGTGGGTCATCCTTCTAATCATGACGGCCGTGTTGCTCACGGTCACGGGCACCGTGCTGGTACGGCGCTGGGTCAGCGTCGAGATCCTCAAACTCAATAACGAAGTGGCCGGCTTCATCTATGCCGTGATCGGCGTGCTGTACGCCGTACTGCTGGGTTTCACGGCGATCATCGTCTGGGAGCAGTTCGACAAGGCGCAGGCGGGCGTCGACCAGGAAGCGAACGAACTGGCCGACCTGTACCGCAATGCCCAGATCTTTCCCGAGGACACGCAACGACTGCTGGAAATACAGCTCCGCGATTACGCCAGGCTCGTGGTGGAGAAGGAATGGCCGGCCATGGCCGAACGAAAGGCCAGTCCTGAAACCTGGGCGATGTACAACCAGATCTGGCGGACTTACCACCAGTTCAAGCCGCAGAACGATCACGAAATGATCTGGTATGAACAGTCACTCACGAGGCTGAACCAGCTGGGCGATCAGCGCCGGCTGCGCCTGCTGAGCAGCCGCTCGGAGGGCGTGCCGGACGTGATGTGGGTCGCGTTGCTGGGCGCCGGCGTCATCACGATCGGCTTCAGTTTTCTCTTCGGCACGAAGAGCACGACGGCCCATGTCCTGATGACTTCAGGCCTCGCCATGACGATCGGGCTCGTGTTGATCTCGATCCTGGCGCTGGAAGAGCCGTTCGCCGGGCTTACGCGCGTGGATCCCGAGGCCTTCGAACAGGTGGCGGATATTTTCGACAACTGGAGCCGGTCCGGCGCCAATTGAAAAAGGTGTCAGACACCTTTTAGTCGGTGACGGAGAGCTGGCCTTCCCCGAGCAGCCGGCCAGCGGAACGCAGTTCCAGTCGAATCGGCGCGGCTCCGGTGAATTCCAGCACCGAGGACTGAGTTCCGGTCGCGAACTGGATCGTGACCGCGCCACTCGCGGCGGTCGGAATCACATCACCGGAGTTGCCGACCAAAGTCGTGGTCGCAGGGTCGATCCTGGCGATCACTTCGCCGGGAATCGTCGCCGTCGAATTGAGTTCTAGCCTGAGCTTCGTGCCGACGCGTGTGAGCGACGCGCGGACCTCGACGTTCTCCGCCCGCAGCGACAGATTTTCCTGGGGCGCCGCGCGCAGCGAACCCTGCAGGTTCGGCGCCGGTGCGTTGCTGTCGCGCAGGAGTTCACCGATGCCCACGACCAGCACCCCGACCAGGACGACCGCGGCCATGCGGTAGAACGGCCGGCTGTATCGCCGGAGGCCAGCATCGCTCGGGCTTGCCAATAGTCCGCGGGCCACCAGAACTTCCGCGCGCAGGCCGGGCGGTGCCTCGGCCGACGGAATATCGCGCAGCAATTGGTCAGTCTTCCGGAATTCCTGCTGCAGGCGGCGGGCGTCGTGGTCCTGAAGCAGCGCGCGCGCCAGTTCGGCGCGCTCCGCGTGGGACAGCTCGCCGTCCAGATCGGCCTGAATCAGTTCCTGAAGCCGGTTCCTGTCCATTGTCACAGCAGCTTGCGCAGGGCCAGCTGGTCTTTCAGCAGCTGCCTGGCGGT
>JANNKZ010000154.1:0-3582 GCA_031396515.1 Gammaproteobacteria bacterium | reverse complement strand
GACGCCGAGCTCGCGGCAGGCGGCGAGAATGCGGGTATTGATCAGGCCGTTCAGCACCATCGTGGTCGCGTCGATCGTGCGGTCGTCGGTGACGCGCCGGCCCTTGACCATGCGTGGCTCGATGCCGAGCGAACGCTGCATCTCGTCGAGCTGCGGGCCGCCGCCGTGCACCAGCACGACCCGGATGCCGAGGTGGTGCAGGATCGCGATCTGCTCGATCAGCGCACGCGTGCCCGCGGCGTCGCCGAACACGGCGCCGCCGGCCTTGATCACGAAGGTTTTGCCCTTGTAGAGGCGGATGTACGGCGCCGCGCCGCGCAATGCCGCGATCACCGCGGACTGGTCGCTCCGGTGTGTCACCATCGTTCGAACGCTCCTTGCGTCAATGGCGCCGGGCGGATCCGCCGCCCAGCAGCCGATAGAGTACCGCCATCTGCACCGCCAGCCGGTTGTGCGCCTGCTGGAGCACGCGGCTGCGCGGCCCGTCCAGAAGTTCGTCGGCGATCGCGACGTTCCGGCGCACCGGCAGGCAGTGCAGCAGGTGGCAGTCGGCCCGTGCCCGCGCGAACCAGGATTCCGTGAGCATCCAGTCGGCGAGCCCCGCGCGTGCCCGCGCATCGGCCTCCGGGTCGCCGTAATGCTCGGTCGAGCCCCATTCCTTCACATAGACGACGTGCGCGCCGGCGAAGGCCTGGTCGCGGTCGGCGGTCTCTACGACGCTGCCGCCGGACATCGCCGCCGCGTCGTGGGCCTTCTGCATGACCGGCACGGGCAGGGCGTAGCCCTCGGGCCGGAGCACGACGACGTCCATGCCGCGCATCGCGGCCATCTGCGACACCGCGGCGGGGACCGCGAGCGGCAGCGCGCGCGGGTGATTCGCCCAGGACAGCACGAAGCGGCCGCGCTTCGGCACTTCGAGGTCGTCGAGCGTTTTCCAGTCCGCCAGCGCCTGGCAGGGATGATTGGCCGAAGATTCGAGATTGATCAGCGGGTTGCGGCAGAGTGCCGCGATCGCCGTGAAAGTGCGCTCGCCGAGATCGGCTGCGAGGTCGCGCCCCTCCGCGAAAGCGCGCACGCCGAGCGCGTCGCAGTAGGAATCGAGCACCGGGATCGCTTCGCGGATGTGCTCGGCCGCGGTGCCGGTCATCGTGATGCCGCTGCGGGTTTCCAGGTTCCAGCTGCCGGTGCCCGGCGTGATCACGAACGACTCGCCGCCCAGGCGCGACATCGCGACCTGCATAGAGGCGAGCGTGCGCAGCGACGGATTGAAGAACAGCAACCCGAGCACGCGCCCTGCCAGGGCACCTGGTTCGGGCCGTGATTGCAGGCGCTGGCTGAGTGCGAGCAGGTCGGCGATGCCCTCCGGCCCGGGATCCGCGAGATCGAGGAAATGCTTCACGCGCCGATATCCGCGAGCGCATCGCGCAGGAGGTCGACATGCTCGTCAGCCAGCGTGAACGGCGGCAGCAGGCGGAGCACCTTCGGATCCGCACTCGTGCCCGCGAGGATGTCGCGCGCGAGCAGGGCGGGCTGCACTTCGGCCGCAGGCCGCGTCAGCCGGAGGCCGAGCAGGAAGCCCTCGCCCTGGATGCCGGTTACGGGCCCGACCAGGCAGGTCTCGCGGATGCGCTCTGAGACGCGCCGGACGTTTTCGAGCAGGTTCTCGGACTCGATTGCGTCGATCACGGCTTCGACGACTGCGCAGGCGAGCGGTCCTCCGCCGAAGGTCGTGCCGAGCACGTCGGGCTTCAGCGCCGCCGCCGCGCGCTCGCCGCAAAGCAATGCGCCGACGGGGAAGCCGGCGCCGAGCGCTTTCGCCGTGGTGATCATGTCGGGTACGACGCCATACAGATTGGCTGCGAACGGATGACCGGTGCGTCCCATGCCGCACTGCACTTCGTCGAAGATCAGGAAGGTGCCGGTTTCGTCGCAGCGCCGGCGCAGCGCAGCGAGGTAGTCGCGGCCCATGTCGAAGGCGCCGCCGACGCCCTGGACCGGCTCGACGATCACGGCAGCGGTGCGCGGGCCGATGCCGGCGAGTGCGGATTCGTCGCGGCGCGGCAGGAACTGCACGTCGAACGGCGCGCGCGGAAAGCCATACCACTTCGCGGCCGCGCCCCAGGTGACGGCGCCTGCGGCCGCGGTGCGTCCGTGGAAGCTGCCCTCCAGCGCGACGACCTGGTCGCGGCCGGTGATGCGGCAGGCGAGCTTGAGCGCGTTCTCGTTCGCCTCCGCGCCGGTGTTGACGAAGAACACGATCGGCAACGGCAGTGCCGAGAACTCGACCAGCCGGCGCGCGGCGCGCGTGCGGACTTCCATCGGCACGGCGTTGCTCTGGAATTGGACCGTCTTCGCCTGCTGCTCGAGCGCGGCCACCCAGCGCGGGTGACCGTAGCCGAGCGCCGCGACCGCATGCCCGCCATAGAGATCGAGGATGCGCCGGCCGTCGCGGGTCGTGAGCCAGACGCCGTCCGCGGAAACGACCTCGATCGGGAACTGGGCAAAGACCGGCGCGAGATGGTCCACGGGAATCTCAGGTCCAGCCGGGCGCCGGCGTCGTAAGGCCATCGGTTTCATCGAAGCCGAGCAGGCGGTTCATCCACTGGATCGCGCCGCCGGCGGCGCCCATGACCAGGTTGTCCACTACCGACATCACGACGATCGTGTGCCCGTCGGCCGCGGCCGACAGACGCGCGTAGTTGCTCGCGACGACATCCTTGATGCGCGGCGGCTCCGCCTGCACACGCACGAACGGGCGGCCGTCGTAGAACTCCTTCAATGCGGATATCGCGCCCGCCGTGTCGAGCGGCTTCCTGAGCTTCGCCTGCACGGTCGCGTGGATGCCGCGGGCGAAGGGGCCGGAATGCGGCACGAAGGCGAAGCGCGCCTCGCGACCGGCGGCAGCGCGCGCAAGCGCGGTGATCTCGGCGCCGTGGCGATGGGTCAGCGCGCCGTAGGAATAGAGGTCGCTGTGGCGCAGCGGATGGTGCGTGCCGGGAATCGGGCTCCGGCCCGCGCCGGTCGAACCGGTCACCGCGGAGACGTAGATCTGCGGCTCGATCAGGTCGAGCGCGAGCAGCGGCACCGAGGCGAGCAGCGTCGCCGTGCTGAAGCAGCCCGGGTGCGCGACGTGCGGTGTCGGCGCGCGATCGAGGTGCTCGGGCACTGCGCAGGTGAACTGGCTCGCGCGTTCCGGAGCGCCGTGGGGATGGCCGTAGATGCGCTCGTATTCGCCGAGGTCGGCGAAGCGGTAATCGGCGGAGATGTCGACCACGGAGGGCTTCGCGCCGGCCGCCTCCGCGCGTGCCAGCACCAAGTCGATCAGCTTGTGCGAGACACCGTGCGGGGCGGCCGCGAGCACGGCCGAGCGCGGCAGCTTCGCGATGCGGTCGGTCGCGTCCTCGATCGAGATGTAGGCGAGGTCGCCGCAGGCGGGGGCGAGGTGCGGAAACGCTTTCGCGACCGGTTCGCCCGGCTGGCTGTCGGAGGCGATCCCGGCGAGTTCGAGCCGCGGATGCGCGAGCGTGAGGCGCAGCAGCTCGCCCGCGACGTAGCCGGTGCCACCCAGGATGAAAGCCGGGA
>JANNKZ010000142.1:0-6951 GCA_031396515.1 Gammaproteobacteria bacterium | reverse complement strand
GCATGTATTCGATGACGCCCGTGCGGCTCAGGAACCGCGTGCGCACCGCGGTCATCGGGGGCCTGGCGGAACCCGCCGCGCGGCGCGCGTCTTGAGCCGGGTCGAGATCTATACCGACGGCGCCTGTCGCGGCAATCCGGGCGTGGGCGGCTGGGGCGCGATCCTGAGCTCCGGCGGCCGCGAGCGCGAGCTGTTCGGCGGTGAACCCGCCACCACCAACAACCGCATGGAACTGACCGCGGCGATCCGCGCGCTCGAAGCGCTCAAGCTTCGCTGCGACGTCTCGCTCTACACCGATTCGCAATATGTCCGCCAGGGCATCACGATCTGGCTCGCCGACTGGAAACGCCGCGACTGGCGCACGGCCGACCGCAAGCCGGTCAAGAACCAGGACCTGTGGGAGCAGCTCGATGCGCTCGCCGCAAAGCATGATGTCGAGTGGCATTGGGTGCGCGGCCACGACGGCCATCCGGAGAACGAGCGCGCCGACGCGCTCGCGAACCGCGGCATCGACGAATTGCGCTAACTGGTATCCTTTCGCACCGTGCGACAAGTCGTCCTCGACACCGAAACCACCGGCCTCGAAGTCTCCGACGGCCACCGGATCATCGAGATCGGATGCATCGAACTCGTGCACCGGCGCCCGAGCGGCCGCACCTGGCAGCGTTACCTGCATCCGGACCGCGCGGTGGACGCCGGCGCGCTCGCCGTGCACGGGATCACCAACGAATTCCTGGCGACGCAGCCGCGGTTCGCGGACGTGGCCGCGGAGTTTCTCGCGTTCATCGACGGCGCCGAGCTCATCATCCACAACGCGCCATTCGACGTCGGCTTCCTCGACGACGAGCTGAAGCGGGCGGGCCTCGAGAGCACTATCGCCGCGAGCTGCCGCGTGCTCGACACGCTGGTGCTGTCGCGCAAGCTGCATCCGGGCCAGCGCAACAGCCTCGACGCGCTCTGCAAGCGTTACAGCGTCGACAATTCGAACCGCGACCTGCACGGCGCCCTGCTCGATGCGCGCATCCTGGTGGACGTGTATCTCGCCATGAGCGGCGGGCAGGGCGCGCTCATTCTCGACGCGGCACCGGTGGCCGGCGACGCGGCGACCGCAAGTGCCGCCCAGCTCGCCCGGCGCGGCAGCGTGCACATCCCCGTCATCCGCGCCACGGCCGAGGAGCAGGCGGCGCACGAGCGGGCGATCGAGGCGATCGAGCACGCGTCGAACGGTCGCGCCCTGTTCCGCTGAGGATCCCCGATGGCCCGCAAGCAGACGATCCCCGGTCTTCGCAACTGCCGCATCGGCGTCATCGGCCTCGGCTACGTGGGACTGCCGCTCGCGGTCGAGTTCGGCAAGCACTACGACACGACCGGCTTCGACATCCGGGCGGAGCGGATCGCCGAACTGAGGCGCGGCCGCGACCACACGCTCGAGACCGAGCCGAAGGAGCTGCGCGCGGCGAAGCGCCTGCGCTTTACCGCGGACCCCAAGGAATTGAAGCGCTGCCAGGTTTTCATCGTGACCGTGCCGACGCCGATCGACGAGCACAAGCGGCCCGACCTGACGCCGCTCGAGCGGGCGAGCGACTCGGTCGGCAGGGTCCTGAAGCGCGGTGACATCGTGATCTACGAATCCACCGTGTACCCGGGCTGCACGGAAGAGATCTGCGTGCCGATCCTGGAACGCGTGTCGGGCCTTCAGTTCAATCGCGATTTCTTCGCCGGCTACAGTCCTGAGCGCATCAATCCGGGCGACCGCCAGCACCGGCTGCCCACCATCCGCAAGGTGACCTCCGGGTCGACGACGGAGGTCGCACGCTTCGTCGACAAGCTCTATGCCTCAATCATCACGGCCGGCACACATGCAGCGTCCAGCATCAAGGTCGCCGAGGCCGCAAAGGTCATCGAAAATACGCAGCGCGACGTCAATATCGCGCTGATCAATGAACTCGCGATGATTTTCAACCGGCTCGGCATCGACACACAGGAAGTGCTGGAAGCCGCCGGCAGCAAGTGGAATTTCCTGCCCTTCCGCCCGGGACTGGTCGGCGGCCACTGCATCGGCGTGGATCCGTACTACCTGACGCACAAGGCGCAGCAGATCGGCTACCACCCGGAAATGATCCTCGCCGGGCGGCGCATCAACGACAACATGGCGCTCTATGTCGCGGGCGAGGTCGTGCGGCTGATGACGGCAAAGCGCATCCACGTGAAGTCCTCACGCGTGCTGGTCATGGGCCTGGCGTTCAAGGAAAACTGCCCGGACCTGCGCAACTCCAAGGTCGCGGACGTGGTCCGGGAGCTCAAGAAGTACGGCGCCGCGGTGGACGTCTGGGACCCGTGGGTGAATGCGAAGGAGGCGCGCCACGAATACGGCATCAAGCTCGTGTCGAAACCGGCGCGTAGCCAGTACGACGGCATCGTCATCGCGGTGGCGCACCGCGAGCTCCTGGCGATGAAGCCGGCGGAATTGCGCCGCCTGGCGAAGCGCAACCACGTGATCTACGACATCAAATACGTGTTGAAGCGCCAGGAATCCGACGGGCGCCTCTGATGCGCATCCTCGTCACCGGCGCCGCGGGCTTCATCGGCTATCACGTCTCTGAACGATTGCTCGCGCGCGGCGACGAAGTCGTCGGACTCGACAACCTCAATCCGTACTACGACCCAACGCTGAAGCAGGCGCGGCTCGAGCGCCTGCGCGCCCATGACCGGTTCCAGTTCGAGCGGCTGGATCTCGCGGACCGGACCGCCATGGACGCGCTGTTCGCGCGCGGCGGCATCGAGCGCGTGGTCCATCTCGGCGCGCAGGCCGGCGTACGCTATTCGATCGAGAATCCGCATGCTTACGTCGACAGCAACCTGACCGGCACGCTGCACGTGCTCGAGGGCTGCCGTCACCACCGCGTGCAGCATCTCGTGTTCGCCTCGACGAGTTCGGTCTACGGCGCCAACACGAAGATGCCGTTTTCGGTGCACCAGAACGTGGATCACCCCTTGTCCTTCTATGCGGCGACGAAGAAGGCGAACGAGCTGATGGCCCACAGCTATGCCTCGCTCTACGGGCTGCCGGTGACCGGACTGCGGTTCTTCACGGTCTACGGTCCCTGGGGCCGGCCGGACATGGCGCTCTTCCTGTTCGCGCGCAACATCCTCGCGGGCAAGCCGATCGACGTCTTCAATTACGGCAGGCACCGGCGGGATTTCACCTTCGTCGACGACATCGCGGGCGGTGTGGTCGCCGCGCTCGACCACGTGGCGACGCCGAACCCGGCCTGGAATGGCGATGACCCGGATCCTGCGACGGCCGCCGCGCCGTACCGCCTCTACAACATCGGCAATAACCGGCCGGTGGAGCTGATGCACTACATCGAAGTGCTCGAGCGTTGCCTCGGGCGCAAGGCGGATAAAAACCTGCTGCCGCTCCAGGCGGGCGACGTGCCAGACACCTGGGCCGACGCCGAGGACCTCGTGCGCGATGTCGGCTATCGCCCGGCGACGCCGATCGAGGAGGGCGTCCGGCTATTCGTCGAGTGGTATCTCGACTACTACCGGGACGGCGGACCGCCCGACCCGAAAGTCACCAATCTTGGCTGACGATCTCGCGGCCCACGCGCGGCGGCTCGCCGGCGTGCCGGTGCGGGAGCTGTTTGCACGCGACGCGGCGCGTTTCACGGAATTCTCGCGCGAGTCGGACGGCCTGCTGCTCGACTTCAGCCGCCAGCGGCTGGATCGCGAGGCGCTCGCGGCCGTCGTTGCGCAGGCCGACCGGGCCGGCCTGCGCGCCCGCATCGAGGCGATGTTCAGCGGCGAGATCGTCAACGAAAGCGAGCGTCGCCAGGCGCTGCACACGTTGCTGCGAACGCCGCCGGGCGTGACGCTCGCTCCTCGGGTCGTGCCCCTGCATGCGGAACTGCTCGCGACGCGCGCGCGCGCTGCGGCCTTCGTGCGCGACGTGCATACGGCGAAGCGCAGGAGCGCGACCGGGGCGCGCTTCACGGACGTCGTCAATATCGGCATCGGCGGCAGCGACCTCGGCCCGGCGATGGTGGTTGAGGCGCTCAGGCCCTTCCACACCGGGCACCTGCGTTGCCACTTCGTTTCGAACGTCGACGGAACCCAGTTCGCGGATCGGGTCGACGAACTCGATCCGGCGCGCACGCTGTTTGTCGTGTGCTCGAAAACCTTCACCACGCAGGAGACGCTCGCGAACGCAAACCGGGCACGGGCCTGGATCGCCGACCGGCTGGGCGAGGCCGCGGTGCGCGCGCACTTCGCCGCGGTGTCGGCGAATGGAGCGGCGATGGACGCGTTCGACATCGCGGCCGATGCACGATTTGCCATGTGGGACTGGGTTGGCGGCCGGTTTTCGCTGTGGTCTGCCGTCGGGCTGGTCATCGAACTCGCGATCGGGACGGCGAATTTCGAGGCGATGCTCGCGGGTGCCCACGCGATGGACCGGCACTTCCGTGGCACGCCGTGGGCCGACAACCTGCCGGTGCTGCTCGGCCTGATCGCGGACTGGAACCGCAACGCGCTCGGTTGCGCGAGCCATGCGGTGCTCCCGTACACGCAGCGACTCGCGCGCTTGCCCGGCTATCTTCAGCAGCTCGAAATGGAAAGCCTCGGCAAGAGCGTGATGCGCGACGGCAATCCGGTCGTCGGCGACACCGGGCCCGTCATCTGGGGCGAAACCGGATCGAACGGCCAGCATTCCTTCTTCCAGTTGCTCCACCAGGGAACGGCAATCGTCAGCATGGATTTCCTGCTGCCACTGCACGCCGCCGCCGACCGCGCGGCCGACGAACTCGTGATCGCGAATTGCCTCGCCCAGGCGCAAGCGCTGACTGCCGGGTACGAGTCCGCGAAGCCGGAGCGGCGGCATGCGGGGAATCGGCCGCTGTCGCTGATCGTATTCGAGCGTCTCGATCCGGCGACACTCGGACGCCTCGTCGCGCTCTACGAGCACAAAGTTTTCGTCGAATCGGCACTGTGGAAAGTGAACCCCTTCGATCAGTGGGGCGTCGAGCTCGGCAAGAAGCTGTGCAACGAACTGCTGCCGCTCGGCGAACGCGCCCCGCCTTCGGAGCTATCCGGTATTGCCGGTTGGATCGCCCGCCACCGCTGAAACCGATATTCTGTTGCATCGCCGTTCCTGCGGCGCCTAGAATGCTGAAGAATTTACCAACAGGAACGGGCGCTTACGTCATTTTTCTCGACCGCCGCCGTATTGCCGGTGCTGGCCTGCCTCGCGGCCTCCCCCGCGGCGGCCGATCCCTGGCTCGCGCCCGGCGATGCGCGGCTGCGTCACGATCTTCAGCTCCTGTCCGACGCGGGCATCGTGAAGGCTCCGCTTACCGCGTGGCCCGTGTCCTGGGCGGAATTGGCGCGCGACGTGCGTAGTGTCGGCGATGGCGCGGCGCTCCCAGCGCACGTCAGTGCTGCGCTCGCGCGTGTGCGCGAAGCCGCCGCGGATGCGTCGCAGATCGGACGGCTCGAATGGAACGCCCGCGTCGCCGGGTCCGAAAAGCCGATGACGCTCCGGCGATTTGGCGACGTCGCGCGGGAGGAAGGCGAGGTTTCGGCAGGACTGCAGTACACCGGTGAACGATTCGCGTACCGGCTCCAGGCGATCGCGGTCACGGACCCCGATGACGACAAGGACTTCCGGCCGGACGGCAGCTACGTGGCGGCTGTCCTCGGCAACTGGATCGTGCATGCGGGCTACGTCGATCGCTGGTGGGGACCGGGCTGGGAGGGGAGCTTGATCCTCGGCAGCAACGCACGACCGATGCCGGCCATCACGATTGAACGGAACTACTCCGATCCGTTCGAACACCCGTGGCTCGCTTGGCTCGGCCAGTGGCGGCTCGTGACGACGATGGGCCAGTTCGAGGGCGACCGCGAAGACGCGCCCGATGCGCGGCTCTTCGGCATGCGCGTGACGTGGAAACCACATCCGCGACTCGAGGTCGGGCTCTCACGAAGCGCACAGTGGTGCGGCGAGGGCCGGCCCTGCGATCTCGACACGTTCTGGGATCTCTTCACCGGCAATGACAACGACCAGCCGCTCGAGCAACAGCCCGGCAATCAGATGGCCGGGTTTGATGCACGCTGGTCCATCCCATGGGCGCCTGTTGCGCTCTATGCGCAGGCGATCGGCGAGGACGAAGCCGGTTTCCTTCCCAGCAAGTACCTGGGGCTGATCGGCGCAGAAACCTGGGGTGGCTTCGGCGCTCGCTCCTGGCGCGCGCATGTCGAATACGCCGATACGGCCTGCGCGTTCTACGAAAGTGAGCCCGAGTTTGGGTGCGCGTACCGCAACGCGATTTACAGCGAGGGCTACCAGTATCGCGACCGCTCGCTCGGTCACGCGCTTGACGGCGACAGCCAGCAGCTTGCGGCGGGTTTCATGCTGGTGAATCCGGGCGGCGACAGCTGGGAACTCGCCTTGCAGGACGCTGAGATCAACCGGATGGGCGCAAACCCAGTACATTCAGTTTCCGGCACCGCAGGTGGCATCCGATCAGTGGACCTGTACCATCGAAGAGTCATGTTCGGCGGTGAGCTCAAGCTTGGCATGGGCTACGAAGAGCGGAAATCAGACGTGTTGACCCTGGATTCCGGTGATGTGCGCGCCCTGGTGGAATGGTCGAAACGAGTCAGGTGAGAAGTCACATCGCAAACCAATCAACCTTGTGGCAACTCGCGAGTACGAGGTGGAATTCCTGCATGCTCCGGCTGTTGGTCGGCGCGATGCTGGGTCTTGCATGCGGTGCCGTGGTGGCGCAAACCCCGACTGCCGAGCAGCTCGAAATCTTCAGAGACCTGCCGCCCGAAGTTCAGAAGCAGCTGCTGGACGAAATGGTTAAGGAGCAGAGAACGCCTTCTGTCACGAAGGAGAAAGAGGGAATAACTGAGATTCTGCCAGCCAGGCCCGAGGCGGCGCGGACT
>JANNKZ010000095.1:0-6052 GCA_031396515.1 Gammaproteobacteria bacterium | reverse complement strand
CACGACGCGGCCGGCGAGATACTTTACGGAGGGAAGGCGGGTAGCCTGAAGGCGCGCGTCGGCAGCTACTAACGCGCCGACCAGCTGCAGCCGAAGGTCCAGGCACTGGTGCGGCTGATCGCCGACGTCGAAGTCACGGTGACCAATTCCGAAACCGAGGCGCTGCTGCTCGAACACAACCTGATCAAGCAGCACCGGCCCCGCTACAACGTCATCCTGCGCGACGACAAGAGTTTTCCGTTCGTGCACCTGTCGGCGCATGAATACCCGCGGCTCTCCTTTTACCGCGGCTCGCGCAAGCTGCCGGGCCGGCTGTTTGGCCCTTACCCGAATGCGAGCGCCGTCCACGAGACGCTGAACCAGCTCCACAAGCTGTTCCGGATCCGCAGCTGCAAGGATTCGTATTTCGCCAACCGTTCGCGACCCTGTCTCGAATATCAGATTGGGCGCTGCTCCGCGCCCTGCACCGGGCTGATCGACCGCGAGAGCTATGCCCGCGACGTGCAGTCAGCGTGCATGGTGCTCGAGGGGAGGGCGGAGGACGTTACCGCGCGCATCGGGCGCGAGATGGACAGCGCGGCGGAAGGACTCCAGTACGAGCGCGCGGCGGCGCTGCGGGACCAGCTCGCCGCGCTGACCGACGTTCAGTCGCGCCAGGTGGTCAGCCGCGCACGCAGCAATGCCGATACGGACGTGATCGCCGTGACCGAATCGGGCGGCGAATTCTCCATCGCGCTGATGTTCATCCGCGGCGGCCAGTTGCTCGGCACTTCCCTGTTCCATCCGCGCGCGCCGATCAGCGAGGCGCCGGAAGTGCTCTCGACTTTCCTCGGGCAGCATTACCTCGAGCGCGATCCGCCGCCGCGCATCCTGCTGTCGCATGCGGTCGAGGACGCGGAGACGCTCGCGGTATCGTTCTCGGCGCGATCCGGTCGTCGCGTCCGCCTCAGCCGGCCGAGCCGTGGCCTGCCGCACCGCTGGCTGCAGCTCGCCCGGCAGAACGCGGAGAACGCGTTGCGCATGCGCGCAGCGAGCCAGGCGAGCCTCGACGAACAGTTTGCCGACGTGACCGCATTCCTGGGACTCGCGGAGCCAGTGCGGCGCATCGAGTGCTTCGACGTCAGCCACACGCAGGGCGAGTCGACCAACGCCTCCTGCGTCGTATTCGGTCCGTCGGGGCCGCTCAAGGCCGAATACCGCCGCTACAACATCGAAGGCATCGTCGCCGGCGACGATTACGGCGCGATGCGCCAGGCGCTCACGCGGCGCTATCGCCGCCGGCAGCAGGAACAGGCGCCAGTGCCCGACCTCCTGCTGATCGACGGCGGCAAGGGACAACTTGCCGAAGCGGCGAAGGTGCTCGACGACCTCGGCATCGTGCTGCCGGCCGTTGCCGGCGTTGCGAAAGGCGCGGACCGCCGTGCCGGCCAGGAACGTATTTTCCTGCTCGGGCAGGAGACACCGCGCGCGTTGCCGCCGGACTCGAAGGCGCTCCATCTGATCCAGCGCGCGCGCGACGAGGCGCATCGCTTCGCCATCAGCGGCCATCGCCGGAGCCGCGCGCGTTCGCGCCAGACCTCGATGCTCGAGGCGGTTGCAGGCCTCGGCCCGGCACGCCGGCGTGCGCTGCTCAAGCAGTTCGGCGGCTTGCAAGGCGTCCTGCGCGCGGGCATCGAGGACCTCGCGCGCGCACCAGGCATCGGACCCGGGCTCGCTCAGGCTATATTTGAGCACCTGCACCCGGGAGCCGGATGACCAATCCCTACACGATCCCGAACCTGCTGACGGGGCTGCGGATCGCGCTGATCCCGGTCATCGTCGGCCTGTTCTACCTGCCGTACCACTGGTCGGACATGGCCTGCGGACTGCTGTTTGCGGTGGTCGGGATCACGGACGCCTTCGACGGCTATCTCGCGCGGAAGCTCGGCCAGACCTCTCGGCTCGGCGCCTTCCTCGACCCGGTCGCCGACAAGCTGATTGTCGCAACGGCGCTCGTGCTGATCGTCAGCAAGGACCCGCGCTGGTTCGTGACGCTCACGGCCGCGGTCATCATCGGCCGCGAAGTCGGAATATCGGCGCTGCGCGAATGGATGGCGGAGATCGGCGCCGGTCAGAAGATGACGGTCACGGGCGTCGCCAAGTTCAAGACCATCGTCCAGATCGTCGGGCTGTCGATGATGTTGTTTCGCGAGGATATCCTGGGCCTGCCGGTCTACCTGGCAGGACTCGGACTCACGGTGCTCGCGGCCGTGCTGACCCTCTGGTCAATGGTGGTTTACCTGAATGCGGCCATGCCGGAATTGCGAGGCGTTCGCTGAATTTGTCCGGGCAACCTTGACACCCCGGGTCCCGCTCCTAAAATGACGGCCCCTGCGCGGGAATAGCTCAGTTGGTAGAGCGCAACCTTGCCAAGGTTGAGGTCGCGAGTTCGAGCCTCGTTTCCCGCTCCAGATTCCACTGAAACCCCGGGAACCCCGGGGTTTCGTGTTTAATGCCCCCGAAGGCTAGGTGGCAGAGTGGTCATGCAGCGGCCTGCAAAGCCGTCTACGCCGGTTCGATTCCGACCCTAGCCTCCATTCGGCTTCTGTATGCGGCTCTGACGCGCCGGCAAATAGATCGGCGGCAGGAACAACCGCGTCTTGCAATGCCGGCATTCGGTCCAGCCATTCCTGTAATCGATGACCGGCAGCAGCCAGCGCCTGAAACAGGCGCCGCAAGTGATAGTGGCGGCGACCGACACGATCGCAAGCGCGTCGCTTTCGTGGGTCTCGACCGTCATGCCTTCCATGACGACCATGTGCTCGCCGGTACCGGGGCCGACGAACTCGACCACGCCGTTGCGGTGAACGACCCGACGCAATTCCTTCTCTGCCAAGATTCCCCTCTTTGGCCACGGGCGACTTTTCGCGCCCTTTGACCATGCCCGTCACAAGATACGCGAGTGCGGCTGACCCGGCCAGTTTTTGCCACTAACTGCCACAAACTGTCACTAACTTATGTGAAATCAGGCCGCACCTGCGCGATCATCGGGGATCGCGAATAATCACCACCCCGATCGGCCCCGGTGGCGGAACGGGTAGACGCTACGGACTTAAAATCCGTTGGCCGAAAGGCCATGCAGGTTCGATTCCTGCCCGGGGCACCAGCGAGAGTCGAGCGCGCGGTTCAGCGCGGGTAAACCGCCATTTTCAACAAGCGCCAGCCGTCGCCCTCGTCGATGAAGTCCACGTCGCCGTAGACCGCCATCCGCTCGCGGAACACCTGCTCGCGCTTTCGTCCCTTGACGGTGACGGCTTCGAGCTCCGCGCTCGGCATGCCGGATTCCGGCTGCGGCACTTACGGCGCCGCAACAGCGACGGTCGCCGACAGGCTTGCAACGACGAGAGCTGCCACCAGAGCGGCGTACGGCATCAACGTTGGTCAGCGCGGATAGAGCGCGAACGAGCGGTCCATCGCGTAGAGACCGCGCTTCCGGGATTCCTCGCAGACGCCTGCGCGCCAGTCGGCAAGCGAGTCGCAGGCGCGCTGCGCAAGCGCGTCGTGATAGCGCGCCATGCGCTCCATCGCGCCCTCGATGCAGACGGCCTGGTCGTCGCGGTCACCCTGAGCGCACAGTTCGCCGAGCGCTTCCGGTGTGCGGATGAGGGTTCTCAGGTGTCCATTGCCGAGGCCGTGAAAGCAGCCGCGGCGGTACGGCTGCGCGAGCGCGGCGCAGCCCTGGGCGAGGGCCGGAAACTTTCCGCCGCCGCCATAGAACTCCGGCAGTGACACGGGGAAGCGATAGCGGAAACAGGCGGCGGGGTAGGGCGACTGGTCGCAGGGAAAGTAAATCGATTTCCCTTCCAGATAGCCCTTGGGCGGATTGTTCGCGAGTTCCATGTAGGCACCGGTCGCGCAGTAATACCGGCGCGCGTGATCACCGAGCCGGTCACAGAGGGCGATCGCGCCGGCCACGTCGTAGTCCGCTTGATACATGAAGGCGTGGCCGAGTCCATGGATGCAGTCGCCGAGCGGATATTCGCCGTTCGCGCCGCAATCCGCTTCGACGCGCGCAGCCAACCGCACCGGATCCATCTTGCCGTCCGCGCCGCGCGCGGCCTCGCCCGACATGGCCTGACGGAACACCCCGTGCATGCAACCCGAATTGCAGACTTCCTCGCAGCTCGCGAGCGCGCGCTGGATCTCGCCGATCTTCTCGAACAGTAGCTTGCCGAGATCGTGGCCGCGGCCGTGGCAACCGGGCTCGACGCGCTTCAGCGTATCGACGATACCGTTCGCGCCGATGCGGTCGATCCAGCCGGTGTAAAGCGTGCGCAGTTCATCGCCCTTGATGGCGCGCAGGTCGGTTTCGAATTGCGCCCGGAGCGCGGTCGTCTGCTCGAGCGGGATCTGCAGGCGCCGCTCCGACTCAGTCGTGCCGGGTTCGGTCGAGGACTCCGACGCGGCAACGATTCCCGCAAGCAGCGCCAGCGCCGCTGCCGCAACTGAAACCATCGGCCGGATCACAGCGGGTAGATGCCCATCGGTCCGAAGACCTGCCAACCGTCACCCTGGTTCACGTACTCGGCCTGGCACTCGAATTTCGCCGGCTCGCCCGCTTTCTTCACGCCGTTCATACCCCAGTCAGCGTCAGCGTCGAATTCGACGGTGCCGGCACACTCGACGACGGAGCTCGCCGCACCATCGAGGGATTCGGTCTTGACGGAAACGATCGAGAAATCGAGCAACTTCGCGGTTGCCTTCATTTCCTGGCGCGTCGGGTCCATGTTGATCTTGCCGAGTACGATGTCGGCCAGCCCGCTGGTATCCGGACCGGAACCGTCAGTGCCTGCCGCCGCAGCGGAAGGCTTCGTGCTCCCGTCGTCCTGGGCTGCCGGCGCGTTGCCGGAGCCGTCGCCGCAGCCGGCGAGCAGGATCAGTGCCGCAATCGTGGTAGTGATTCGCATGGGTTCAGTCCTTTGCCTGGCCGGCGATAGCCGGCTGCACCATGGCTAGCAACGCCGACTCGAGTGCGACGCCGTACGCCGTGACATTGCTCGCGTAGGCATCCGCATTCGCTGTCGCCTCGTATTCACGCATGCTGCGGCCACCGCCGCCGGCGAACAGGCCAGTCATCACGTTCGCGACCGCCTGCGTCGCTTTCTCGCCCTTGGTCGTGATGTCCCTGATCGTCACTGCGTCGCCCCCGATCACGGCCGCCCGGTCAAGGACCACGCGTGCTCGGCCATTGCCCGGTGTCACGAACAGGAACTGGGTCTGGTCCGGAACCCAGGCCAGTCCTTCGCTGGTTTCGACCGACGAGCCGAGGCGGAACATCCCGCCGCTCGCCTTGATGTCGGCAAACTTGACCGACATCGTCACCCGCAGCACGGTCGCGTCCAGCGACTCGGCGACGCGCGGCTCGATGTTCTGCGGCTGCACCGTGCTGAACCCGCCGAGCGCCGTGCCGAGGCCGATGTGCTTGTCGTCATTCGTCAGGTAGTAGGGCGTACCGTGCGCGCCGACGAAGATGGACTTACCGGCCTGCATGCCGACTGGCTCCTGCCCTGTGCGGAAGATTTTCTCCATCGAGCGGTAGTTGGCATCGGACTTCACGGTCTCGTAAGGCACGACTTCGAGGCCGGCCTCGGTCAGCTTCTGCACGAGCTGATCGTGCAATTGGTCCGCAATGCTCTGGCGCATTTCATCGCTGACGCCGACCAGCGTGATTTTGGAGGACGACGACGTCCAGCCGGCGCTGCTCGACGAACTCGCCTTGCCGGAATTCTCGACCGCGAATTCAACGCGGAACTGGGAAATGGCGACGCGCTTCGTTCCGGCAAGCGCCGTGAGCTTGCTGGATTTCAGGAAAGCGGCGGCCTGAGTGGCCGTGTCGGCCGATGGGTCGAACGGTTTCGAGTCCTTGGCGAAGGCCGGGCAAGAAGCCAGCAACGCCAGCAGGATGGCTGCAGTTCGCATGTATTCCCCCTTTGACGCGCTAGAGCGTACTCGCACGGCCCAGTCTGGTATAGTCCGCGCCACCTGAAGAGTCCGGCGAAAAAGCGATTGCAAG
>JANNKZ010000025.1:0-1507 GCA_031396515.1 Gammaproteobacteria bacterium | reverse complement strand
GGTCAGCACCGCGGGCCCGGTGGACGGCGCCACCTTCGCGGAGCTCCCGGCCCCGGCGCTCGCCGCGAAGAATTACGCCGACTGGAGCCGAGCGCTGGCCGCCCGCCTCTACCAGGAGGGAACGGTGGAACTGTTTTCATCCAAGGCGCCGAAGCTGACCTCGAATCCCGGCGAGAGCGAAGGCGATTTCCGCGCGCGCCTCGCGCTGGCGCTGCGCGAGCATCGCGACCGCGAAGTGACGAAGCTCCGCGACAAGCACGCGACGAAACTCCAGTCGCTGGAGAACCGCCTGCGCACGGCGTCCCAGCGCGTCGAGCGCGAACAGTCGCAGTATTCGCAGCGCAAGCTCGACACGATGATCTCGATCGGCACCTCCGTGCTCGGCGCGATCTTCGGCGGGCGCAGCTCGGCGGCAACCCGCGCCGGTTCCGCGGCACGCTCGGCCGGGCGCGTGTTCGGCGAGAAGGGCGATGTCGCCCGCGCCGGCGAAACGCTGGAATCGCTGACGGCGGAGCGCGACGAACTGTTGCGGCGCATCGAGCAGGAGGCGGCCGAACTGACCACATCGCTCGACCCGGCGCGCATTTCGCTCGAGCGGCTACGCATCGCGCCACGCAAGTCCGACATCGCGGTCGGCCGCATCGCGATTGCCTGGGAGCCCTGGCGCACCGGCGCCGACGGTTTCCCGCGCTCCGCCTCGGCGCTCGACTCGTGAGACACCGTTTCACGCGGTCCTCGCGCGCGCTGCTGCTGTTGATTGGACTTCTGGGCATGGTCGCGGCCTGCGGGCGTGATGCGGCGGAAGAACCGCCGCTCGGCAGCTACCGTGCCGTCGTGTCCGTCGAAGGCGGCGACCTGCCGTTCGGGCTCGAGCTCGCGCGTGAGAACGGCAAGCCCGTCGCCTACCTGATCAACGGTCCCGAGCGCGTGCGCGCGGATGAGGTTCGGCTCGAAGGCAACGAACTCGCGATCCAGATGCCCGGCTACCAGCAACGCATCGAGGCGACCTACCGCGACGGGCGCTACGAGGGCATCCTAAAGTTGCTGCGCCCCCGCGGCATCATCCGCGACCTGCGGCTCGTTGCGGTGCCGGGCCAGTCCTGGCGTTTTTTCCCGAAACCGGACGCGGCGCCGAAGGATTTTTCCGGGCGCTGGTCGCTCACGTTCCTGGACGACGCCGGCAATGAGAGCCGCGCGATCGCGGAGCTGACGCAACGGGGACACGAGGTCACGGGCACGGTCCTGCGCGCGAGCGGCGACGATCGCTACATCGCCGGCGAAGCGCGCGGCGACACGCTGTTTCTGTCGCGCTTCGACGGCGGGACGGCCTACCTCTACCTGGCGCGACTTGGCAACGACGGCCTCCTCGCGGGCGACCAATACACGGGCGGCGGCTCACACGATACTTTCAGCGGCCGGCGCGATCCGTCGGCGAAACTCGACGATCCCGCCACCCGGACCGCCCTCAAGTCGGCCGGCGAAGGGCTTGCATTCAATTTCCCGGACG
>JANNKZ010000540.1:0-4076 GCA_031396515.1 Gammaproteobacteria bacterium | reverse complement strand
GGCATCTCGGTGCTGTCCGAATACGCGGTGCCGGCGATGAAGCTGGTCGCCGACGTGCTGCGCAATCCCCGCTTTCCGGAATCGGAGCGGCCGCGCGTCCTCGCCAACTTCGAACGCATCCTCGCGGTCGCGCGCTCCGATCCGCAGGGGCTCGCCGACGAGGCGCTCGCCCGGCTGGTGTACGGCGACCATCCGTTCGGGCGCACGCTGCCGCAGGATGGACAGCTCGCGGGCTATGACATCGCGGCTATCCGCGGCTTCCACGCGCGGAATTTCGGCGCGGCGCGCACGCATGTCTACGTCGCCGGACGTTTCGACCGGCAGGCGCTCCAGGCCGCGCTCACCGAGGGTTTTGGCGACTGGGCTGCGGGCGCGTCCGCGACCGTGCTGCCGCCGCATCCGAGCGAATCGCTGCAGCTCGTCCTGATCGACACGCCGGGCGCGCCGCAATCCTCGGTCCGCATCGCGGTGCCGGTGCCGCATCCGGCCTCGCCCGACTATTTCAAGACCACGGTGACGAACAGCCTGCTCGGCGGCACCTTCAGCTCGCGCATCACGAGCAACATCCGCGAGGACAAGGGCTACAGCTATTCACCGAGTTCCTCGATCGGCGCGCGGCGCGGAAATGCGCTCTGGGTGATGGGCGCGGAAGTCACGAGCGAGCACACGGCCGCGGCGATCACCGAGATCTTCAAGGAGATCGACCGATTGCAGCGCGAGGCGCCGCCCGAGGCGGAACTGCTCTCGGTTAAGACCTACCGCTCCGGCCTGTTCGTGATCTCGAATTCCTCGCCGAACGGCGTGCTCGGCCAGTTCGCCTTCATGGACCTGCACGGCCTGCCGGACGATTTCCTGACGAACTGGGTCCGGAGCATCCATGCCGTCACGCCGGCGGATGTGAGCGCAATCACGCTCCAGTACATCCGCAATGAACGGATGACGGTGGTCGTCGCCGGCGACCTCGCGACGATCGGCGAGAGCGTGCGCCGGCTTCCGCAGTTCGAGGGGGCGCGGATGCCGTGACCGATCGCGACGTCATGGAATACGACGTCGTGATCGTCGGCGCGGGCCCGGCCGGACTCGCCGCCGCGATCCGGCTCAAGCAGCTGAAGCCTGCGCTTTCGGTCTGCGTGCTGGAAAAAGCCTCCACGATCGGCGCGCACATGATCTCCGGCTGCGCGCTCGAGCCCTCCGCGCTCGATGCGCTGCTGCCCGAATGGCGGGAGGCGCCGCCCGCCACCTGCGTGCCCTGCACCCGCGACGAGTTCTGGTACTTCACGAAGTCGGGCGGCATGCGGCTGCCGAATCCGCCGCAGATGCACAACCGCGGCAATTTCATCATCTCGCTCGGCGAACTCGTGCCGTGGATCGCCGGCCGTGCGGAGGCCCTCGGCGTCGACGTGTTTCCCGGATTCGCGGTGTCCGAGGCGATCGTCGAGGCCGACGGGCGCGTCGCGGGCGTGCGCATCGGCGACATGGGACTCGATCGCGCCGGCCAGCCCGGATCGGGCTACCAGCCGGGCGCCGACATTCGCGCCGGCACGACGATCCTCGCCGAGGGTTGCCGCGGCAGCGTGACGAAGCAGCTGGTCGCGCGCCTGAAGCTCGCCGACGACCGTTCGCCGCAAAGCTTCGGGCTCGGCATCAAGGAACTCTGGCAGCTGCCGCCGGGCCGCGTCGAACCCGGGCTCATCCATCACTCGGTCGGCTGGCCGGCAGATTCGAAGACCTACGCCGGCAGCTTCCTGTACCACCTCGATCGCGATCGCGTGTACGTCGGCTACGTGTCGGGACTCGATTATGCCGATCCGCGCTACCGGCCGTTCGAGGCCTTCCAGCAATTCAAGCATCACCCGCGCATCCGGCCGCTGCTAGCGGGCGGCGAACTCCTGTCTTACGGCGCGCGCTCGATTGCCGCGGGCGGCTGGCAGGCGCTGCCGCGGATGGACGCGCCGGGACTGCTGCTGATCGGCGACGCGGCGGGCACCCTCAACGTGCCGAAGATCAAGGGCGTGCACCAGGCGATCCGCTGCGGCGCGCTCGCGGCCGAGCATCTCGTCGAGCAAGGAACGACCGAGGGCTTCGAAGCACGCTGGCGCGCTTCCGCCGGCGGGCGCGAACTGAAGCGCGTTCGCAACATCAAGCCGGGATTCCATCGCGGGTTATGGGCGGGGCTTGCGAACGCCGCCTTCGAGACCGTGGTCGCGGGCCGGAGTCCGTGGACACTTTCGCATCATGAGAATCACCTCGCGCTGCACCAGCTCGAGAACTCTCCCGAAGTCGACCGCGGCTGGATCGCCCGCGAACTCGCCCCGCGCGACCGACTCGCCGCCGTGTTCCATGCCGGCAACGTGCATGACGAGAACCAGCCCGTGCACCTCAAGGTTCACGACACGACGATCTGCGCGACGCGCTGCGTCACCGAGTTTGGCAATCCCTGCCAGTATTTCTGCCCGGCGTCCGTCTACGAGATGGTGGACGACGGCGCGGGCGGCAAGCGCCTGCAGATCAACGCCGCCAACTGCGTCCACTGCAAGGCCTGCGACATCAAGGATCCTTACGGCATCATCACCTGGACGGTGCCGGAAGGCGGTTCCGGGCCGAACTACCAGAGCCTGTAGTTGGACGCCGCCGATCCCGTCTGGACGCCCTCGCTGTTCCGGATTGCGGACGCAAACCTCACCCGGTTCATGAGCTTCGTCGAAGCGCGCGGCATCGCCATCGCCGATTACGACGCGCTGTACGACTGGTCGGTCGCCGAGCCCGCGGCTTTCTGGGCGGCGTTCTTCGATTTCGCCGGCGTCGTCGCCGACCGCCCGCAGGGCGCGGTGCTCGAGCACGGCGACCGCATGCCCGGCGCGCGCTGGTTCCCGGGCACGCGCCTCAATTTCGCCGAGAACCTGCTGCGCGGTCCCGACGCGGAACCGGCGATCGTGTTCCGCAACGAACACGGGCTGCGGCGCGAGACCGACTGGAAGACGCTCCGCGCCGAGGTCGCACGTGTCGCCGTGGGCTTGCGGGCCGACGGCATCGGGCCGGGCGACGTGGTCGCGGGCTTCCTCCCGAACCTGCCGGAGGCCGTGATCGCGATGCTCGCGACCGCAAGCCTGGGCGCGATCTGGACCTCCTGCTCGCCGGACTTCGGCAGCCAGGGCGTGCTCGACCGCTTCGGCCAGGTCGGGCCGAAAGTCATTTTCACCGCGGACGGCTATCACTACGCCGGCAAGGCGATCGATTCGATCGCGCCGATCGCCGGCGTACTGCGCCGGCTGCCGACGGTCCGGCGCGTGGTCCTGATCGCCTATGCGAACGTGGCGGCGTCGCCTGCCGCGCTGCCGGGCGCGGTCGCCTTCGCCGATTACGGCGAGCGCGGCGCGGCGCTCCGATTCGAGCGCATGCCGTTCGACCATCCGCTGTTCGTCCTGTACTCGAGCGGTACGACGGGCGTGCCGAAGTGCATCGTGCACGGTGCCGGCGGCACGCTGCTGCAGCACCTCAAGGAGCACCGGCTGCACACCGACCTGAAGCCGGGCGATCGCCTGTTCTTCTTCACGACCTGCGTCTGGATGATGTGGAACTGGCTCGCGAGCGCGCTCGGCTCGCAGGCGACGATCGTGCTCTATGACGGCGCGCCGCTGCACCCGGGTCCGCAAGTGCTCTGGGAGCTGGCGGCCGACGAGGCGGTGACCGTGTTCGGCACCAGCCCGAAGTATCTGGCCGCGCTGCAGAAAGAGGATTACCGGCCGAAGGTGCATCACAGCCTTTCGGTGCTGCGCACGTTGCTCTCGACCGGCTCGCCGCTCGCGCCCGAACAATACGATTTCGTCGCCAGCGCCATCGGCAGCGACGTCCAGCTGGCCTCGATCTCCGGAGGCACGGACATCGTCTCCTGCTTCGCGCTCGGCAATCCGCTGCTGCCGGTCTGGCGCGGCGAGCTGCAATGCCGCGGCCTCGGCATGAAAGTCGAGGTCTGGGGCGACGACGGCCGTTCGCTGACCGGCGAACGCGGCGAGCTCGTCTGCACGGCACCCTTCCCCTCGATGCCGGTCGGTTTCTGGAACGATCCGGACGGCAGC
>JANNKZ010000308.1:0-2614 GCA_031396515.1 Gammaproteobacteria bacterium | reverse complement strand
GCGAGGTCACCTCGTGGCGCGACCCGCGCGGCGCCGCGCGCGCGGCGCCGAGAATCGCCTGGTTGACGCTCTCGGTTGCGCCGGAGGTGAAGACGATGGATTCGGTCGGCGCCTGGATGAGCGCCGCCACCTCCGCGCGTGCCGCTTCAACGACCGCTGCCGCCCGGCGGCCGGCCGCGTGCGCCGATGCCGGATTGCCCTGCAGCAGCGGATCAGCGAGGCAGGCGCGCATTGCGTCCGCCGCCTCGGGATCGAGCGGCGCGGTCGCAGCATGGTCAAGATAGATGGCGTCGCCGGCCACCGGTCACTCCCCGGGCACGGTGCGGCGATCGATGGCGGCGAGCAGGCCGCGCAGGATGCGGACGTCGCCGTCGTCCGGCGACGCGCGCGCCAGGATGCGATGCACCCGCGGCGCGAGCTGCCCGGCATTGTCCGCACGCATGAAACCGACCCGCGTCATCACGGCGTCGAGATGCGCCTCGAGTGCCGCCATTTCCTTCGCGGTCGCCGGCGGTATTGCGTCGGCGGCTGCCGCGTCGGTCGCCGGCCGCATCGCCATGGCGATTTCGTAAGCGACGATCTGCACGGCTTGCGAGAGATTGAGCGATGGGTACGCCGCATCCGTGGGAATGCGCAGCAGCGCCTGGCAACGCGCGAGCTCCTCGTTGGCGAGCCCGTTGCGTTCGCCGCCGAACAGAACGGCCACCGGGCGCGTGACCGCCGCCGCGACCAGTTCGCCCGCCGCCTCGCGCGCATCGAGCAGGCGATGCCGCGCGCTCCGCGGCCGCGCGGTCGTGCCGATGACGAGCCCGCAGTCGGCGATCGCCTCCTCGATCGAGGCGGCGATGACTGCGCTGTCGAGGACGTCGGACGCGCCGGCGGCGCGGGCGGTGGATTCCGGGTCCCCGTGCGCCTGCGGCCGCACCAGCACGAGGGACCGCAGCCCCATGTTCTTCATGGCACGCGCGGTTGCGCCGATGTTGCCCGGATGGCTGGTGTCGACGAGCACGATTCGGATTGCGGCGGACATGACCATTCCCGGAGAATGCCGGTTATTCTACTCACCGTTCTGCGGGAGCGGTTCATGCACCCCCTGGTCAACATCGCGGTCGGCGCCGCCCGGCGTGCCGGCGAACAGATCGTGCGCAACCTCGACCGCGCCGGTGGCATTACCGTCAGCGAAAAGAGCCGCAACGATTTCGTCAGTGAAGTGGACCGCGCCGCCGAGCAGGCCATTATCGCGGCGATACGCAAGTCTTATCCCGACCACGGCATCCTCGCCGAGGAGAGCGGGCACCACGAGGGCGACGAGTACACCTGGATCATCGACCCGCTCGACGGCACCACCAATTTCCTGCACTCGTTCCCGCAGTTCGCGGTCTCAATCTGCTGCCGTCATCGCGACCGCGCCGAGGCGGCGGTCGTTCTCGACCCGTTGCGCGGCGAGCTGTTCACGGCCGCACGCGGCGACGGCGCACAGCTCGACGGGCGGCGCCTGCGCGTCTCGGCGCGGCTCGGCCTCGACGGCGCACTGATCGGCACGGGATTTCCGTACCGCGAAAACAAACGCTGGCTGAAGCCCTACCTCGCGATGCTGGAACAGGTCATGGATCGCACCGCGGGCGTGCGCCGTCCCGGCGCCGCATCGCTCGACCTCGCCTACGTCGCCGCGGGCCGCCTCGACGGCTTCTGGGAAGTCGGGCTCGCGCCCTGGGACACGGCCGCCGGCAACATGCTGATCACCGAAGCCGGCGGACGCATCGGCACGCTCGCGGGCGAGCCGTACCAGGACGGCGGCCATCTGGTTGCCGGGAGCCCGCGTGTCTTCACCGCGTTGATCGAACTGTTCGCGCCGTATCTCGACGAAGAACTTCGCAAATGAGGCGCGGGGGTCCGCTCGCAATCGATTGGGGGCTGGGTTAGAGTCCGCTACGGTTTCGCAGGGGGATTGCCGCATGAACCTGTTCCGCACGCAGCCGGTCACCGTCCAACCGCATGTCGATGCGGGCGAGGTCCACGGCAGTATCGAAGGCGAAGTCACGCTGAAGCGCGTGCTCACCGCGCGGCATCTGGTGATGCTCGGCATCGGCGCCGTCATCGGCGCCGGCATCTTCGTGCTGACGGGCAACGCCGCAGCCAATCACGCGGGCCCCGCGGTGGTGCTGAGTTTCGTCATGGCAGGCGTCGCCTGCGGCTTTGCCGGACTCTGCTACGCGGAATTTGCCGCGATGCTCCCGGTCTCCGGAAGCGCCTACTCGTATTCCTATGCAACGCTCGGCGAACTGGTGGCCTGGTTCATCGGCTGGAACCTCGTCCTCGAATACACCTTCGCCGCGGCCACCGTCGCGGTCGGCTGGTCCGGGTACTTTACCGGCTTGCTCGAATCGATCGGCAACGCGCTCGGTACGTCGCTCGCGCTGCCCGCGGCGCTGACCAGCGCGCCGCTCAACATCGTCGATGGAAAGCCCGTGCTGACCGGCGCGCTGATCAACCTGCCGGCCGTCGCGATCGTGATCGCAGTCGCGTGGCTCTGTTACCGCGGCATCTCCCAGTCCGCCACTGCGAACGCGATCGTCGTCGCGATCAAGGTCGGCGTGATCCTGATTTTCATGGC
>JANNKZ010000423.1:0-4967 GCA_031396515.1 Gammaproteobacteria bacterium | reverse complement strand
CCACGTCGTGGTGATGGATTACGGCGTCAAGATATCGGAAGGCACGCCAAAGCAGATCCGCGACGATCCCAAGGTGATCGCGGCCTATCTCGGCGCGGCCGGCCTGCCGACCGCCGAACAGTTCGCGCACGTCGTTGTGCGCCTGATTGCGGCGGCACTGCTTGGCGGCATCGTCGGCTACGAACGCGAGCGCGCGGGCCGGCCCGCGGGCCTGCGCACCCATATGCTCGTGTCGCTGGGTGCGGCGCTGTTCGTCATCGCGGGCGATGAATTCGGCATGGAGTCTGCGGATCTTTCACGGGTGATCCAGGGCATTGCGACCGGCATCGGCTTCATCGGCGGCGGCGCAATCCTGAAGCTCGCGGCCGAAAGGGAGATCAAGGGTCTAACGACCGCGGCCGGGATCTGGATGACGGCGGCGGTCGGCATCGCCGCCGGCCTCGGCCGCTGGGGCTCGGCCGCCATCGGCGTGCTGCTGACCTGGATCATTCTTTCCATCCTGCTCAAGATCGAGAAGCGCAGCATCAAGCCGAAGAAATCCTGAGGAGCATCCGTGAGCGCGACGCTTCGACTTCTGACTCTCATCCTGGTCGCCGGGCTCATGACCGCGGGCTGCGAGGCCGCAAGCGGGACCGCGGACGAGGCGGCGCTCCGCCGCTTGCTCCAGGAATCCGCGGACGCGTTCAATGCCGGCGACCTGCCCGGTCATCTCGCCTCTTACGACGACAGCGTCACGTTCATGACCAAGAACGGGCCGCGCCCGGGCGTCGCGCCGATCGAGAAGGCGTTCCGTGAACGCTACTTCAAGGACGGCAAGCCGAAGCAGCAGTTGCGCTTCGAGCAGGAGGCCGTGCGTTTCCTCTCGGACGACGTCGCGCTGGTCACTGGCCGCTACTTGCTGAGCGGCGGCGATGAGCCCGAACAATCCGGCTGGTTCACGACCATCTGGAAGCGAACGCTTAAGGGCTGGAAAGTCGTGCATGATCATTCGAGCTAGGACAGAACCGGGTGTCGTTCACATTCGCGCTTGCCCCGGGCAGCCGTTATGACCGCGCTTCGGCAGAACTGACAGGAACCACCGGCGAAGTCTTACAAGGCAGCCCCGCGGCGACCACAACAATGAGTGAGGAGTGCACCCATGCCCCTCACCCTGCTGAAAATCGCCCGATACCTGTGGTTCGATGCCCAAGCCGAAGACGCCGCGAAATATGACGTCGGCATCGTGGGCAACTCGCGCATCCGCGCGGTCGCACGTTACGGAAATGCCGGATTCGAGCTGTCGTGGCAGATCGACCCAGCCGGCACGGGCCGCGAAGCCGCACAACGGGACCGCGTGATGCCCGCCCATCAGAACCTCTCCGCCCTCGAGCGCGCCGCGCTCGACCCAGTGGCGTGAGCGGTGTTCGAGCGGTTCAGGCACAGGGACTGGGAGCCGGAAATCGTGCCTGAGCTGCGCGGGACGAACGGTCGTCTCCAGATTGTCATGCACAACCTGCCCTGCCTGCACGATACGCAGAGCGGCGAACGCAAGTTCGCTTTCTCCGAATTCGGGTCGGAACTCCTGGAAAGCCTCTGCGCGAAGCAGCTGGTGGATCTCGATCACGTGCGGCGCGTCGTCTCCACGGGGCGGAAGACGGTCCGTGTTCGCCTGCGCGACCAGCCGCCGGTCGTCGTGCACGTGACCGGCCAGATTCCCAATGATCCCGAGACGTTCTGTTCGGACCTCGCCGACTGCCTCGTCATCGCCTTCCGGGCAGAACACATCCTGCATTGAATCCGGCACTCCCCCGCGCTAACAATGGCGCGGAGAAAAAGGGGTCAGACCCCTTTTTCCGCTGAGGGAGTTCCGATGGTCACGCAGATCCGTCTCGCCTATCGCTGCACACTGCTCATCATCGCGCTGGCCTGGGCTGCCGACGGCCTGACCGCGACGAAGGACGAAGACAAACAGCTTGCGCTCCTGAACGCCGGTCGCAGCTTGCTGCTCGACGAGCACAAGCCGGCGCAGGCGATCAGTGAGCACTTCGACAAGGTCATCCGGTATTACGAGGCGCGGCACCGGAACACAAAGGACCGAATCTACTGCGCGCGCACGCCCACGGAAGTCATCTATTACTCCGCGCTCGGCGCCGGCGAAGGCCAGAGCACGTCGGTCATCGACAGCACCTGGAGCGACGCCTATTTCCTGAAGGGTTATGCGCTCGTTGAGCTCGAACAGCCGGCCGAGGCCCGCAAGCTGCTGGACCGCGCACTCGAACTGTCGCCGATGAATTCCGCCTACCTCAGCGAGCGAGCGCATCTCGACCAGATGGACAAGGACTGGGACACGGCACTCGCGAAATTCAAGCTCGCGACGGAAGCGGCGGAGATGACGACGCCCGAAGAAGCCAAGGTGTACGAGTGGACGCGGGCGTTGCGCGGCCAGGGATTTGCGCTGATCGAGCTGGGCCGGCTCGAGGAAGCCAAGGCGATGTATCACAAAGCACTCGAACTCGACCCGGACGACGAGGGTTCCAAGGACGAACTGCGCTACGTCGAACGGATGCAGGCGAACCTGGCCGCGGAGTCGGAACCTTTCACCGAGAATCCCGATTGGGTCTTCACCTCCCGCGTTCAATTCGTCCAGGAAGACATGACGACGCCCCGGCCGCAGATGTCGCAGGGACAGTTCAAGCTCTGGTTCCCGTGGATCGGCGGCAATCTCTTCGGCGAACCCACGACCAATGACCTCATTCAGCCGGACCTGAATCCCGACTACCAGTTCACGATCGACCTGAACAAGAGCCGCCAGCACCTGATCCGCTCGCTGGATGTGGCCAACCTGGCGAGTCTGGACCTGACGGTGGAACCCGCCGATCTGCGGATCGCGCGCGTCGCCACCTTCACGCTGAAACCGGACCTCAGCGAGCGCGTCGGCTATTCGGCGTGGAAAGACGGCGACAATGCGGCGGATGGCTACGTGCTCGCCTATTTCGATCGCGCCGGCCGCATCACCGGCACGCAGAAGTTCGACGACGCGGAAAGAAGGTTCGACGTCGCGGTCCCTGCGGCCGGCTACTACTGGCTCAGGAATCGCAAGCTGAGCGAAGACCGCGTCGAGATGACCGTCGCCGCCCGGCCACAGAATCTCGTGCTGGCCGTGGCGCCGCTCAACGATTGAGCAGATGCCGCTGTGCGGTAAACACGGTGAATGCTACTTTCCTGAACATCGCGACACGCCAACTGCGATCATTGCCGCTTCGACCGGTTCTGGCCATTCCGAGGATCCTCCGATGCCGGCCATCAAGACACGCCTCGCGACCAGCGCCGATCTCGACGGCGTGGCACGCCTGTTCGACGCCTACCGCCAGTTCTACGAACGCGAGCCCGACCTTGCGCTCGCCCGGCGTTACCTCGCCGAGCGCATGGAGCGCAACGAATCCGCCATCTTCGTGGCGGTGGACGATCGCGGCGCGCTGATCGGGTTCACGCAGCTCTACCCGACGTTTTGCTCGGTGCGCGCGGCCCATACCTTCGTGCTCTACGATCTTTTCGTCACGCCTACCGCGCGCGGCACCGGCGCCGGCCGCAAGCTGATGCAGGCCGCGGAAGCGCACGCCGCGAAAGCGGGCGCCGCGCGCATGGAGCTCTCGACCGCGCGCACCAACAAGGTCGGCCAGTCGCTCTACGAATCGCAGGGCTGGGTCAAGGACGAGACCTTCCTGGTGTACGGCAAGTCGTTCACGCCGTGACGATGCACGGACCGATGCGCTTCGCCGGCGGTGGGCGGTAACCTCGCATGCGACTCTGGAGCCTGCACCCGCGTTATCTGGATCCACAGGGCCTGGTCGCGCTGTGGCGCGAAGCCCTGCTCGCTAAAGCGGTCCTGGCCGGCAAGACCAAGGGATACCGGCAGCACCCGCAGCTCGAGCGCTTCCGCGCCCATGAGTCGCCGCGCTCGGCGATCAATGCCTACCTTGCCGCCATCCATGCCGAGGCGACCCGCCGCGGCTACTCCTTCGACCAAAGCAAGATCGGACCCGTGACGGACGTTCCACTGATTCCCGTGACCGGCGGCCAACTCGAGTTCGAGTGGCGGCACCTGATGAAAAAGCTCGCCGCGAGAAATAAGCCCCTCTACCGCAAGTGGGCCGGCACGCGGCGTGCACAATGCCATCCGCTTTTCCACCGCGTGCATGGGGCCATCGAGATCTGGGAGCGCACTTGAACGTCCGGCGCCTCGCGACGGCGGCGATCCCCGCCGTGCTGCCGCTCGTCGAACAGTACTGGTTCTTCGAAGACATCCAGGGCTTCCACGAGGCGGCCATTCGCCGCGAGCTGGAGCGGCTCTGCGCCGATCCGCGCCTCGGTGCGGGTTGGGTCGCAGAGGAAGGCGGCCGCTCGGTCGGCTACCTGCTCGCGGTCTTCGTCCACAGCCTCGAGCACCTCGGGCTGACCGCGGAGATCGACGAATTTTTCCTGCTGCCGAGCGCGCGCGGCCACGGAGCGGGAGTCGCCCTGCTCGACGCCGCCGAAGCGGAGTTTCGGCGCATGGGTTGCACGAATGTCTCGCTGCAACTTGGGCGCGGCAACGACGCGGCGCGCGAATTCTACCGGCGGCGGGGATACTCGGAACGTTCCGGCTACGAGCTTCTCGACAAGATGTTGCGCCAGTAGTCGTAGCGGCGCACCCAGTGATCGAGCTGGGGCAGGACGGGCGTGAGCTGCGGCTCGAAGTTCCGCCACTGCCCGATCGAGGTCCGGTAGATCGGCCGCACGACCTGCGAAGCGCTCGGCGTGCGGATCTGGCGGCGGCGCGCGGTTTCCGCCGGATTCAGCAGGTCGTCGCTCCAGGGCAGGCCGAGGAACGCGACAAGCTTGCCGGCGGTCGCGCGCAGGTCGTTCACGACGTCCTCGTACCGCACTTCGTGCACTGCGAGGGGCAGCCGCTCGCGCGAGGCATCGGCGAGATTCATGACCGCGTCGTA
>JANNKZ010000368.1:0-7135 GCA_031396515.1 Gammaproteobacteria bacterium | reverse complement strand
GTCAGGCGGCGCTCGGCTTCGCGATATTTCTCGACGGTCCCCGAAATCACGTCGGCGGGTAGCCGCGGCCCGGGCGGGCGCTTGTCCCAGTCAAGCGTCTCGAGATAGTCGCGTACGAACTGCTTGTCGAAGGAAGGCGGGCTCGTGCCTTCGCGGCAGCTGTCGGCGGGCCAGAAGCGCGAAGAATCGGGCGTCAGCGCCTCGTCCATCAGCACGACCGCGCCGGTTTCGTCGAGGCCGAATTCGAACTTGGTGTCGGCGATCAGGATGCCGCGCGTGCGCGCGTAGTCGGCGGCAAACGCATAGAGCGCGAGTGCCAACGAGCGCACCCGCCCGGCCACCGCGCTGCCGACATCCGCGACCACGCGGTCGTAGGAAATGTTTTCGTCGTGGGCCCCGGCCGCCGCCTTGGTCGCCGGCGTAAAGATCGGCTCGGGCAGGCGTGCCGCCTGCTTGAGGCCGGGTGGCAGCGCGATCCCGCAGATCGCGCCGTCCTTCTGGTAGTCCTTCCAGCCTGAGCCGATCAGGTAGCCGCGCACCACGGCCTCAATCGGCAGCGGGCGGAGCCGGCGCACGACTACGGCGCGGCCTTCGAGCGGCGCGCGGACGGCGGCGTCGGGCACGTGCTGCGACAGCGGCTCGCCGGTCAGGTGATTCGGCACGATGTGGCGCGTGCGCGCGAACCAGAAGTTCGAAATCGCTGTCAGCACGCGTCCCTTGCCGGGTAGCGGGTCGGGCAGCACGACGTCGAAGGCGGACAGCCGGTCGGTCGCGACGATCAGCAGGCGATCCGTGCCGATCGCATAGTTGTCCCGCACCTTGCCGCGGTGGACCAGCGGCAGGTCCGGCAGGCGCGATTCGAACATGGGATCTTCGTTCATGCGTTCCGGGCTCTTGCTACCATGCCTGCGCCGTCGCGGGAGCGCGGATTCTTGCAGCGGCATTCACGGACGGTCAAGGACGGATGATGGGCTGGATCGGCAAGCTGGTCGGTGCCTTGGTGGGCTTCCTGCTGACTCGACGGGCAACCGGCGTGCTGCTGGGGCTGATGCTCGGCCATCTTTACGACCAGTATGCGGCGCGCGGGCGCATGGGTCCGCGCGCGGATCTCGCGACCGTGCGCCAGGCCTTCTTCCACACCGCGTTCGCGGTCATGGGCCACGTCGCGAAGGCCGACGGCCGAGTCTCCGAGCAGGACATCGCCGCGGCACGCGGCATCTTCCGCCAGTTTCACCTCAATGAAGCCGATACCCGCTCGGCCATGCGGTTCTACACCGAGGGCAAGGAGCCGGATTACGACGTCGCGGCCGCGCTCGCCGAGCTCGTCGCCGTCTGCCGTGGCCGCGAGGAGGTGCTGCGCATGTTCCTCGAGATCCAGATGCGCACGGCGCTCATCGGCGACGGCCTGGCGGGCGCGAATCGCGCGGCGCTGCTGCGCGTCGCGGGCGCGCTCGGTATCGGTGCGCTCGAATTCGCGCACCTCGAAACGCTACTCCGGCTTCAGGCCTACGGCGGCACCGGCCCGGGATATGGCGGCGGCCAGCGGCCGGGCGCGCAGCCGCGCACGGATGCGCTCGCCGAGGCCTACGAGATCCTGGGCGTGCCGAAGTCGGCGACCGATGCCGAAGTGAAGCGTGCCTACCGCAAGCTGATGAACGAAAACCATCCGGACAAGCTGGTCGCACGCGGCCTGCCGGAATCCATGCTGGAGGTCGCCAAGCAGAAGACGCAGGCGATCCAGGCCGCCTGGGAGCGCGTCCGCGAATCGCGCGGCATGCGCTAGAGTAGGCCTCCTATGCAGACACCCGTCATCGCGCCTTCGATCCTCTCGGCGGATTTCGCGCGCCTCGGCGCGGAGGTGGACGCGGTGTTGGCCGCGGGTGCCGACTGGGTGCATTTCGACGTGATGGACAACCATTACGTGCCGAACCTGACGATCGGGCCGCTGGTCTGCAAGGCACTGCGCAGGCACGGCGTGACGGCGCCGATCGACGTACACCTGATGGTGGATCCGGTCGATCGCCTGGTGCCGGAATTCGCGGAGGCGGGCGCGAACTGGATCAGCTTTCATCCGGAAGCCACGCGCCATGTGGATCGCACGATCCAGCTCATCCGCGTCTCAGGCTGCCGGCCTGGCATCGTGCTGAATCCCGCGACGCCGCTGTCCTGGCTCGATCACACGCTGGGCTCGATCGACCTCCTGCTGTTGATGTCGGTCAATCCGGGCTTTGGTGGCCAGCAGTTCATCGAGCCGGTACTTGGCAAGCTCGCCGAGGCGCGCCGGCGCATCGACGCGAGCGGCCGCGCCGTGCGGCTCGAGATCGACGGCGGGGTGAAGCTCGACAACATCGGCGCGATCGCGCGGGCGGGCGCCGACACATTCGTTGCCGGCAGCGCGATTTTCAGCGCGAAGGATTATGCGGCGACGGTCCGCGCGATGCGGACCGCAATCGCGGGATAGGAAAAAAAGGGGTGCGTCCCCTTTTTTACTTCACCGCGGAGACGGTGGCTTTTGCGAATTCGGGCGTCGGGCGCGCCTTCACCTTGGGCCGCGCGCCGAATACCACAATGGTCTTGCCGCGCGCGGTGAGCAGGCCCTGTTCTTCCAGCACCTTCAGCACGCGGCCCGCCATTTCGCGCGAGCAGCCGACCAGGCGCGAAAGTTCCTGACGGCTGACCTTGATCTGCATGCCCTGCGGGTGCGTCATCGCATCCGGCTCGCCGCAAAGGTCCATGATCGCGTGAGCGATGCGCCCGGTGACGTCCACGAACGCGAGGTCGCCGAGCTTGCGGTTGGTGCGGTCGAGTCGCGTCGCGAGCTGGGTCGCGAGTTCGAATACGAGTCCGGGACTCTCGGAAGCCACCTGCCGGAACCTCGGATAGGTCATCTCGGCGAGCTCGCACTGTGTGCGGGTGCGCACCCAGGCGCTGCGCTGCTGGCTGTCGGAGAAGAGACCCATCTCGCCGAAGAACTGGCCCTTGTTGAGATAGGCGAGGACCATTTCGTTGCCGTCCTCGTCCTCGATCATCACTTCGACCGAGCCGCGGATGATGTAATACAGGACGTCCGGGAGGTCGCCGGCGTGGATCAGCGCCGTCTTCGACGGCACGGTGCGCACGCGGCAATAACTCAGGAACCGATTGATCGCCGGGATATCGGTCAGCTGCTTGACGGGTTCTTCCATGTTTCTCCCCAGGGAACCTTGCCGTTGTATTACAGGCTAATGCTTACCGCAAGACATAATGGTCCATCGGTCAGATCCAGTAGGCCGTGCCGGTCATGATCCGGGCGGTGAGGCGCATCAGCCGCGGTACCGGTTCCGGCAACGCTTCGCCGCCCGCGGCGAGCGCGGCGCGGCCGTGGCCTGCTTCGTCCGCCTGCATCTGTTCGATGATCGCGCGGCTGCGCAGGTCGTCCGGCGGAAGCTTTTCGAGGTGCGTCGCGAGATGTCCCTCGACCTGGCTTTCCGTTTCCGCCATGAATCCGAGGCTCGCGCGGTCGCCCCAGAGGCCCGCGATCGCACCGATCGCGACGGATCCCGCGTACCACAGCGGATCGAGCAGGCTCGGGCGCGAACCGAGTTCGTCGAGCCGGTCGCGGCACCAGGCCAGATGATCGCCTTCCTCTTCGGCCGCGTGGCGGAGCGCCTCCCGGGTCTCGGGTTTCTGCGCCGTCAGCGACTGCCCGTGATAGAGCCCCTGGGCCGCAATTTCGCCCGCGTGGTTGACCCGCATCAGCCCCGCGACATGGCGGCGGCGGGTTTCGTCGAGGGTGCCGGAAACGGCCGGACCAGGGGTCGGGCGGCGGCTTTCCGGCCGGGCGAAGCTCGCCCGCAGCCCCGCATCGGCCACTTCGAGCAGCCGGTCGAGGGGGGTCAGGAGCGGGCGTCCCATGAGGTGCACATTATATAGCCTTACGGGGCCGGCTTCCCCAATGGCGACAAGGACTTGCGCAGGGGTCCGGACCGCTTTGCATTGGCGGGGCTTCTTAATTAAACTTGCCGCCCTTTCAAGTACCCGACCCTGGCCAGGGGCCCAAGATGAAGACGGTTTTTGCGAAGTCGGAAAGCGTTCAGCGCGACTGGTATGTAGTGGATGCGTCCGGCAAGACCCTCGGTCGGCTGGCGACGCAGGTGGCCTTCCGCCTGCGCGGCAAGCACAAGCCGGTATTCACGCCACACGTCGACTGCGGCGATCACATCATCGTGATCAACGCAGAGAAGGTGGCGGTCACCGGCAACAAGCTGCGCGACAAGGTCTACCAGCAGCACACGGGCTACCTCGGCAACCTGAAGACAATCGCGCTCGGCAAGCTCCTGCAGGAGCATCCGGAACGCGTAATCGAATACGCAGTCAAGGGCATGCTGCCGAAGACGATTCTCGGCCGGCAGATGTACCGCAAGCTGCACGTGTTCGCAGGCTCCGCGCATCCGCACAGCGCGCAGCAACCCAAGAACCTCGAGCTTTAAGGACGATCATGGCCTCGAACGCAACCCTCGCCACCGGTCGTCGCAAGTCGTCGTCCGCGCGCGTTTTCATGAAGCCCGGCAAGGGCACGATTACGGTGAATGGCCGTCCGCTCGATGAGTTCTTCGGCCGCAAGACCGGCGTGATGATCGTGCGCCAGCCGCTCGAGCTCGTGCAAATGGTCGGCCGCTTCGACATCAACGTGCGGGTCGAGGGCGGCGGCATCACCGGCCAGGCCGGCGCCATCCGCCACGGCATCACGCGCGCGCTGATCGAGTACGACGAGGAGCTGCGCAAGCCCCTGCGCGCCGCCGGTTTCGTGACGCGCGATGCGCGCGAAGTCGAGCGCAAAAAGGTCGGCCGGAAGAAGGCCCGCCGCGGACCGCAGTTCAGCAAGCGCTGAGTCCGTTCCAGGCGGCCAACCCGGCGGAGCGCGACAACCGCATTTGGGGGATCGTCTAGCGGTAGGACTGCGGACTCTGACTCCGCCAACCTAGGTTCGAATCCTAGTCCCCCAGCCAACCAAGCAAGAGAGCCGGCCATGCGCCGGCTCGTTTTTTTGAAAATGGGATGCGTCCCTACCGGCGGTCAGCGCTTGAGTGTCTGGACTCCGCCGTCGCCGGCGACCCGCAGGATGTCCGCGCCGCGGCGGGCGAAGAGGCCCACCTCGACTACCCCGACCAGCAGGCCGATTTCGGCCTCGAGCTTCGCGGGGTCGGCGATCTTCAGGTTGTGCACGTCGAGGATTTCATTGCCGTTGTCGGTCTTGAACCCCTGCCGCAGGACCGGCTGGCCGCCGAGGCTCACGAGCTTGCGCGCGACCAGGGAACGGGCCATCGGGATCACCTCGACCGGCAGCGGAAAGCGGCCGAGCACGTCTACCAGCTTGGTATCGTCGACGATGCAGACGAAGCGCCGGCTGGCAGCCGCGACGATCTTTTCCCGGGTCAGCGCGCCGCCGCCGCCCTTGATCAGGGCGAGGTGGCGGGTCGCTTCGTCGGCGCCGTCCACATAGAGGGAGAGGTCGCCGGTGTCGTTGAGCGAGCGCACTTCGATGCCGGCTTCCTTCAGCAGGCGGGTGCTTGCTTCCGACGAGGACACCGCGGCCGCGATCCGGTTGCGCCGGTCCTTCAGCGCCGCGATGAAATGATTGACCGTTGATCCGGTGCCGACGCCGATCGTCATTCCGTCTTCGACGTAGTCGAGCGCAGCGAGCGCGGCGGCTTTCTTCTTCGAGTCGGCATCCATGTGCGGGCTCCTGAAAAAACTGTGCCCGCTTACGCGGGCACAGTCTCAGCTCTCTGTGATCCGGCGGGAGGTTGTCTTGCGATCAGCCAGCCGCCGTATCAACAGGCAAAGGGCTTACTTCTTCTTCGAAGCCTTTTTCTTTGCCTTCTTCTTGGTCGCCATGATGGATATCTCCATGTCGGGTTAATCCGGGGTCCGAGTATATACACGCTTGACGGGATTGCAAGCAAGTGGTTAGCGCGCGCCGTGCATCGATGACGTTCCGATGCGTGCGCGTGGAAGTTTTCTCGCCGCGCTCGTGTCGCGTCGCGCGCGCGAAGTGCGCGCTGATCGCATCACGCCGGAAAATTTCCGCGCCGCACGGCGCGGCTTGTTTTCCCGCGCGGGATGCGCGTCACGCGGCGCGCTCCCGTGCGAGTCGGTGAATGAATTTCCATTCGGCGGCGGTCACCGGCGTGATCGAGAGACGGTTGCCACGGCGCAACACGATCAGATCCTTCAATGGACCCCGTTCGTGCTCCCGCAACGCCGCCAGGGTGACCGGATGCGCGAACTTGCGCAGCATTCGCACCTCCACCTGGCACCAGCGCGGGTCCTTGGGTTCCGGATGTCCCGCGCGCACGACCTCCATCGTGCCGACGATGCCCGGCACTTCGCAGCTCGAGTGGTGGAAGAACGCGCGGTCGCCGACGGCGAACCCGTCGCGCAGGAAATTGCGTGCCTGGTAGTTGCGCACGCCGTCCCAGAGCGCGGTTCTGCGCTCTGCACGCGAGAGGTCGTCGATGCCGAAGGCCTCGGGTTCGGATTTCATGAGCCAGTAGTTCATGCGCGCGCCCTGGCCTGCCCGTAGACCGCGCGTTCAGTGACGACTCCCCAAAGCGGCACGTCGTGCGCCATCGGCGGCAGGCGCTCGAGTCGCTGGACTTCGAAGGCGAGGCCGACCAGCAGCGGCCGGTGCCAGGCGCTGCGGTGCCGCAGGAACGCGAACTTGCGATCGTAGAAGCCCGCGCCCATGCCGAGCCGGTTGCCGTCGGGATCGAAGCCGACCAGCGGCATCAGCACCAGGTCGAGCCAGCGCGCGGCGCAGGCTTTTCCGGCTGCCGCGAGCTCGCCGGCGTCCGTCAGCGGCGCGAAATGCATGCGCGGGCTGCGCACACTCGTGATCACCGGGAAATGCAGCTCGCATCCGAGCGCGAGTGCCCGATGCAGCACGAGGGAGGGATCGATCTCGCCGTCCATTGCCTGGTAGGCGGCGACGCGCGTGTGCGGTCGCGGCAGCCCGAGCCTGCGGAGGGCACGATCTACGGCGGCCGCCGCGGCCAGGCGGTCGACCGGGCTTACCGCGCGGCGGGCGGCGCGCAGTCGCGCGCGCAGCGCGGGCCGCGCGTCGTCAGCCATGGAGGGAATGGAGAGGCGCCAC
>JANNKZ010000359.1:0-4236 GCA_031396515.1 Gammaproteobacteria bacterium | reverse complement strand
GGCGAGCAACGCATTCGTGTTCGCGGGATTGCCGACGACCAGCACGCGCACGTCGCGGTGCGCGCTCGCGTCGAGCGCCTTGCCCTGGGCCGAGAAGATCTGCGCGTTCGCGAGCAGCAGGTCCTTGCGCTCCATGCCGGGTCCGCGCGGGCGCGCGCCGACCAGCAACGCGTAGTGGCAGTCCTTGAACGCCTGTTTCGCATCGTCGGACGCGGTCACCCGGGCCAGCGTCGGAAAGGCGCAATCCGACAGTTCCATCACGACGCCCGCCAGCGACGGCAGCGCAGGCGTGATTTCCAGCAGGTTCAGGTTAACCGGCTGGTCGGCGCCGAGCATCTGTCCGGAGGCGACGCGGAAGGCGAGGGCATAGCCGATGTGGCCCGCGGCGCCGGTGATGGTGACGGTGACGGCTGGCTTCATCAGGACTCCGGCTGCGGCCTCGGATTGAGGGGCCGCAATTGTAGCAGCGTGAGCACGAAACCCACCGTCGCGGCCGCGAGGAAGAAGTTCATCATGGGCCCGTAGCCGGCCGGGTTCAGTTCACCCGCGCCGAAGCGATCATTCAGCCAGCCGGCGGCAAAATTGGCGCCGGCGATGGCCGCACTCATGAGCGACCACATGAGGCCGAGCGCGGTGCCGAGACGCGCTTCCGGCACGACCCGCGCGGTCAGCGGCCAAAGCACGGCGGGTACCAGCGAGAAGCTCACGCCGATCAGCACGGTGCCGATCCACGGCGAGACCTGCGGCGACGAAAGCGTCGCGATCGCGAGCGGCAGCAGGAACGCGCCGAAGGTGAGCAGCTCCGCGTGACGCCCGATGCGGTCCGAGAGCCAGCCGAGCGCGGGCGTCGCGAACAGCGCCGCCAGGAACACGGTGCCGTTGATGGCGCCGGCGGCGTCGAGCTCGAGTCCGTACACGTGCTGGAAATACTTGATCGAGAAAGTGCTGCGGAAGGCGAAGATCACCGCGTACCACAGCGCGCAGAGCCCGACCAGGCTCCAGTAAGCGCGGCCGAATCCGCGCAGGCTGCCGAGCGACCAGCGGGGCGCATCCCTGGCGGCTGCCGCGCCGCGATCGCGATCGATGCGCCAGTAGATCGCCGCGGCCGCGAGGGACAGCGCGGCGAAGAACGCGGCCATCAGCAGCGGCGGCTGCCAGCCGTCGGCGTAGCCACCTGCCATCCAGGTCGGCGAGAGGTCGACGGCGAAGGCGCCCGCGCGGCCGAGCGCGATCGACAACGCGATCGCGAAGCCGAGGTTGCGGCCGGAGAAATATTTGACGATCGCCGCGATCGTGCAAATGTTGAAAGTCTCGGCGCCCACGCCGAACAGGAACCTGCCCGAGGCCATGCCCGGGAAACCGGTGCCGAGTGCGGTCAGCAACGCGCCCGCGAAACAGATTCCGCCGGTCCAGAACAGCATGCGGGCGGCGCCGAGGCGATCCACCAGGAGCCCGCCGAACAGCAGCAACACGATGTTCGGCAGGCTGTACACCGCATTCAGCAAGCCGATCTGCGTGTCCGAGAATCCGCGCTGGCGCACCAGCATTTCGGCAACCGGACCGATCGAGTCATACACGTAGAAATTGCCGAAGTTCGCGGCGGCGATCAGCGCGAGCACCCACCAGGCCGTGCGCGGCGTATTCATCGCGGCCCCGCGAGGACCGGGGATTTCGCTAGCATGCGGGTTTGGCCCGTCCGGTGCGTCCCATGAAGAATCCGCTGCCGTTCCTGTGGCTGGCGCTCGCCGCCGGCGTCGCACTGGCCGAAGCCCCGGCCGATCGCGTGCTCACCGGCGGTCGCGTGCTGACCGTGGATGGCGAAGACCGCGTGGCGCAGGCGATCGCGATCAGGAATGGCCGCATCGTCGCCGTCGGCACGGATGCCGAGATCGCGCGCTTCATCGGGCCGTCGACCGAACGCATCGATCTTGCGGGGCGCACTGCGACGCCGGGGCTGATCGATGCTCACGTTCATTTTGCGAATGGCGGCCTGCAGCGCCTGACGAATATCGATCTGGGGTTTCCGACCGTGCGGCGCATCGCGGATGCTGTCGCGCTCGTCAGGGAACGCGCCGCCGCCGCGAAACCGGGCGACTGGATTCTCGGCCGCGGCTGGGATGAGGGCAAGCTCGACGAACGCCGCTACCTCCGCGCCACGGACATCGACGCCGCCAGCGGCGACCACCCGACCTGGCTCGTACACACGACCGGGCACTACGGCGTCGCAAACTCGGCGGCATTGAAGTTGGCCGGCATCACGCGCGAGACGCCGGATCCGCCGGTCGGCGTGATCGACCGCGACGCAGCCGGCGAACCGACCGGCGTGCTGAAGGAATCCGCGATGAACCTCGTCATCACGCTCCTGCCGGGGCGCGACCCCGCGCTCATGCGCGACGGAATCCGCCAGATGTCGCGCGACTTCAACCGCGAATGCATGACCGCCGCCAAGGATCCGGGCATCGGACGCGAAACCTGGGACGCGTACCGCGAGGTGCTGGCGGAGGGCGCACTGACGGTGCGCATCTTCGCCCTGTGGATGAGTCCCGAGACGCTCGAGGATGCGCAGGGCCTGGTGCGCAGCATCGAGCCGCTCGGCCGGCCGTCGCAATCCACCGGAGACCGGCTCGTCTCCGGCGGCGTGAAGATCGTCGCCGACGGCAGCGGCGGTGCGCGCACGGCGTGGATGTGGCAGGACTGGAATCGCGACTGGACCGGCGTGGATGCCGGCAATCGCGGCAGTCCGGCGATCGATGCCGCGCTCATCCGCGAACTGATACTTCTCTATCACGGTGCCGGCCTGCATCTCGGCGTGCACGCGATCGGCGATCGCACCATCGACTGGGTAGTGGATTCTTTCGCGCTCGCTCTGGAGAAGATGCCCGAACAGGGACTCCGGCATTCGATCATCCACGCGAACGTGCCCACGGATCGCGCGCTGGAGTCGATGGCGGCAATGCAGCGGCGCTTCGACGCTGGCTACCCCGAGCCGTCGCCGGGTTTCACCTGGTGGATAGGCGACACCTACGCCGCCAATTTCGGGCCGGAACGCAGTCGCCGGCTCAATCCTTTCGCCAGTTTCCTGAAGAAGGACATCCGCTGGGCGAGCGGCTCCGATTTCACGGTGACGCCATTCCCCGCGCGCTACGGCATCTGGTCGTCCATCGCCCGTGAACCGCTGCTCGGCGTGGTGGGCGGCGATCCGTTCGGGCGCGCGGAGGCCGCGGATGCGCGCGCGGCGCTGCGCTCGTACACCATCTGGGCGGCGCACCAGCTCTTCATGGATGAGCGCACCGGCTCGCTCGAGACCGGCAAGCGCGCCGACATCGCGGTCTGGGACACGGACTTCTATACGGCCGCACCGGCGGCGATCAAGGACGCGCGCTGCGAGATGACACTTTTCGACGGGGCGGTCGTGTGGCGGCGCGATCCGTGAGCGGCGAGCCGCAGGTCGTCGGCTCCGATACCGACGCATTCGCCTGGGACGCGGAACGGAATCCCTTGCCGCGTGCGGTCGACGTCGCGATCGTCGGCGGCGGCATCGTCGGCTGCTCCGCTGCGTACTACCTCGCGCGCGCCGGCGTGTCCGTCGCGCTCTTCGAAAAGGGCCGCATCGCCGGCGAGCAGTCGGGCCGAAACTGGGGCTGGGTGCGCCAACAGGGCCGCTCGCCGGTGGAATTGCCGTTGATGATCGAGAGCCTGCGCCTGTGGCAGTCGCTGCCCGGCGAACTCGGCGAGGACGTCGGATTGCGCCAGGGCGGCTCGCTCTATCTCGCCGAGGATGCCGGGCAGCTCGAATCGCTCTCCGAATGGCTGCCGGTCGCGCGCGAGCACGGACTCGATACGAAGCTCCTCGTCGATCGCGAACTCGACGGCGTGCTCGCGACCGAGGCGCGCTGGGCGGGGGCGCTCTACACCGCGAGCGATGCGCGTGCGGAGCCGGGCCGCGCGACGCCGGCCATCGCGCGCGGCGCGAAACGCGCGGGCGCCGCCCTGCTGACCCATACGGCCGTGCGCGGCATCGAAACCGCGGGCGGGCACATCGCCGGCGTCGTAACCGAGCACGGCCGAGTCGCCGCGCGTGCGGTTGTCTGCGCGGCCGGCGCCTGGACGCGGCTCTTCTGCGGATCCTTCGGCGTCGCCGTGCCGCAGTTGCCGGTGCTCGGCACGGTCGCGCGCACGGCGCCCGCACGGCAGTTGCTGGAAGGCCAGGCTTGGTCGCCGTCGATCGCGATCCGG
>JANNKZ010000350.1:0-4013 GCA_031396515.1 Gammaproteobacteria bacterium | reverse complement strand
CGCCTCCGGTCACCGTCAGGAATTCAGACGGAGCGCTTCGCGTAGACCGAGCAGGACGAGTTCGGGGACGTGCGCATCGAAGATGCCCTCGTCTTCGAAGAGCCGCGCGAAGCCGCCCGTGAACACTCCTCGCTCGCTCAGAAGATCGGACATTCGCTCGCTCCGGGGTTCCGGGGCGCCTGGTCCGCGCACATTCGCGCACCGTCGGTACCGCCGCGGTCGCGCGATGGAGCGCCGGGCAGGTCCCCGAGCGAGCGAATTTTCCGGTTCTTCTCCGGTGAGCGAGCGAGGGTCCCTGACCGGCGCGACAATTGCGCGACCGCGAGGATTTCCGTCAGTGCGCGAATCCGTGCGTGACACCGGTCACGAGGACGCCGAGCGCGATAAGTGCGACTTGCTGTATCGAAGTACGTGCATCGACGCGCCGGTGTAGGCCCGGGATCAGGTCGGCGACTGCAACATAGAGGAAGCTCGCCGCGGCAATCGCCAGGGCGTAAGGGAGGAAGTGCAATGCCTGCGCCAATAGAAACCACGCGACGATCGCGCCCGCGACTGAGGCGAGGCTGACGGCCACGTTCAGCATCAGGGCGCGCCGGCGCGACATGCCGCCGTTCAGCAGGATCGCGAGGTCGCCGACTTCCTGCGGGATCTCGTGCGCGAACACGGCGACGGTCGTGACGATGCCGAGGTGCGGATCGGTCAGGAACGCGGCCGCGACCAGCACGCCGTCGAGCGTGTTGTGGAAGGCGTCGCCCCACAGGATCAGCGTGGCGGACGCGCGATCGCGATGATGATCCTGCGGGCCGTGGGCCTCGCAATGGTCCGCGTGGCAGTGGCGCCAGAGCACCAGTTTCTCCAGCACGAAGAAAGCGACGATGCCGGCCGCGAGCGCGATGCCGATGCCGTGCGTGCTGCCGCCGCTGTCGAGTGCGTGCGGCAGCAGCGCGAGGAGCGCCGCGCCGAGCAGCGCGCCGGTGGCGAAGCTGACGAGATGCGGCAGCAGCGCATCGCGCCGCTTCGACGGCAATAGCAGGAAACCCGCGGCGATCAGCGCGGAGAGCGCGCCGCTGCCGGCAGTGAACAGCAGGATTTGGGCGAACGTGGACACCGCGACAGCCTACACCGTCACGCGAGCCAGAGGAGCGCCGCCATGCGCCCGGTGCGACCGTCACGGCGATGCGAAAAGAATCGCGCGGGCTCGGAATGCGTGCAGTGATGTCCGCCGTGCACGTCGGTGACGCCGGCCAGCGCGAGGCGACGTCGCGCGAGCGCCGGCAGGTCGGCGAAGTAGTGCCCCGCGTGCCCGTCGCGGAAATGCGCGGCGGCGCCGGGGTCGCCGGCCGTGATAGCAGCGCGGACTTCCGCGCCGACCTCGAATGCCTCCGGCCCGATCGAGGGCCCGAGCCAGGCGACGAGACTCTGCGGATCGCAATCGAGTTCCGCAATCACGGCCTCGACGACGCCGGCGGCGAGGCCGCGCCAGCCCGCGTGCGCGAGACCGGCGCGATCGCCTTCCCGGCTCGCGAGAAAAACCGGCAGGCAATCGGCGGCCATCACGGCGCACACTGCGCCGCGATCGAAAGTGACGGCGCCGTCGGCGGGGTGCTGCGGACGTCCCGGCACGACCGCCACGTCCGCACCATGCACCTGCTCGAGCCAATGCGGTTCTGCCGGCAGGTCGAGCGTGTCCCGCAGGCGCCGGCGGTTCTCGGTGACCGCCACCGAATCGTCGCCGACGTGCGTTGCGAGGTTGAAACTCGCGAAAGCGCCGGTGCTGACTCCGCCCGTGCGCGTCGTCATCGCGGCGCGCACGTTCGCCGGCGCCGGCCAGTCCGGTTGCAGGAATTCGTGCGCGGGCATCAGGACGAAGCCGCGTTCCGGTCGCGCCGGAGTGCGGCAATCAGGCCCAGGAAATCCGCGGGCAACTTCGCCGTCACCTCGACGGCGCGACCGTCATCCGGGTGCGGGAACGTGAGCTTAGCCGCGTGCAGCGCCTGGCGCCGGAACTCGCGCAGCGCCGTCGCGACCGCGGGCGCCGCGCCGCGCGGGATCACGAGCCGGCCGCCGTACACCCCATCGCCGACCAGCGGGTAGCCGGCATGCGAGAGGTGCAGGCGGATCTGGTGCGTGCGCCCGGTCTCGAGCATCACCCGCACCCAGGTGTGGCGGCGGAACCGCTCAATCACGCGGTAATGCGTGACCGCGTCGCGGCCGCCCGTGCGCACGGCCATGCGCACGCGATCGACCGGGTGGCGGTCGATCGGCGCATCCACCGTGCCGCCCGCCGTCATGACGCCGACCGCGATCGCCTGGTATTCGCGCTCGATCGTGCGCGCGGCCAGCGCCTCGGTCAGCGCATCGCGCGCGGCATCGGTGCGCGCGACGATCAGCAGTCCCGTCGTATCCTTGTCGAGCCGGTGGACGATGCCGGCGCGCGGTAGTTTTGACAGCCGCGGGTCGTGGGCGAGCAGCGCGTTCTGCAGCGTGTGATCGCGATTGCCGGCGCCCGGGTGCACGACGAGTCCCGCGGGCTTGTCGACGACGATGACGGCTTCGTCTTCATAGGCGATCGCGAGCGGCAGCGCCTGCGCGAGCGGTTCGACCGCGTCCTCGATCGGCGCATCGAGCGCGACGCGCTCGCCGCCCGCGACGATGTCGCGCGGACGCGGCAGGCCGCCGTCCACGGTCAGGTGGCCCGCGTCGATGAAACGCTTGAGGCGCGAACGCGAGAATTCGGGCAGGGCATCGGCGAGCGCCTGGTCGAGGCGGCGGCCCGCGGCCTCCGGCGGCAGCCGCAGTTCGCGTTGGTGTCTGGGGGAACTCATGGGGTCTCGAGCGGTCTTTGCCGGTATACTGCGTCGGTTCAACAGGCGGGGTCCAGTCCTTTGCAGCGGAATCCATGGATGGCACGAGCCATCGCGATCGTGTGCTGTGCACTCGCCGTCGGCGCCTGCAGCTTCCGTGACCGCGAGGCCGAACAGTTCCTCCCCGAGAACCTGTATCAGCGCGCGCACAAAGCGATGATGAGCGGCGACTTCCGTGGCGCCGTGCGTTATTACGAAGCACTCGAAGCGCGCTACCCGTTCTCCGACCTTGCGCGCCAGGCGCGGCTCGACATCATCTATTCCTATTACAAGGCCCGCGAGGCCGAGTCGGCGGTGGACGCCGCGGACCAGTTCATCCGCGAGAACCCGACGCACGCGCGCGTGGACTACGCGATGTACGTCAAGGGCCTCGTCTATTTCGAGCGCTCGCCGAATTTCCTCGAGCGCTGGTTCAACACCGAGCTGACCGAGCGCCCGCCGGCGGATGCACGCCGCTCATTCCAGGCGTTCCAGGCGCTGATCGAGCGCTACCCGGACAGCGAATACGCCCACGATGCGCGCAAGCGCATGATCTTCCTGCGCAACCGACTCGCCGATTACGAAGTGCACGTCGCGGACTATTACCTGCGGCGCCAGGCCTGGGTCGCGGCGATCGCGCGCTCGCGCTACTGCATCGAGAATTACGACGGCGCGCCGGCCGTCCAGGACGCGCTCGACATCATGATCAATGCGTACCAGGGGCTCGGCCTGACCGACCTCGCTGAGCGCTCGCAGGAAGTCTATGCCCTCAACTATCCCGGCGAGCGCCCCGAGCGGCGCAAGCAGCGCGATTGGTGGCCGTTCTGGTAAGAGGGGACGCACCCCTTTCGATCGCACGTTGTCCGGTTGCCGGGCTGGCTCTCTCGCTCAGAAGGGAAGAATGGGAAAAAGGGGAAGACCCCTTTTTCCGGAAATTCGCTCGCTCGCCACCCGTCCGCCGGACAACGCGCGAAAGCGGTGCGTACCCGCATGCTGCGACACGACTAGCGAGCTAAGAGTCGCCGGGGCGGTAGCCTGAGGTGATCGGATAGCGCCAGTCCCTGCCGAACGCTCGACCGCTGACGCGCACGCCGGGAGGCGCCTGACGCCGCTTGTATTCGTTGCGCTTCACCATGTCGAGCACCCGCACGACCGTCGCGCGGTCGAATC
>JANNKZ010000348.1:0-1580 GCA_031396515.1 Gammaproteobacteria bacterium | reverse complement strand
GCGATCGAGTCGTCGAGCGGCCGCATGCCGCGCCCCCGGCTCGTCTCGAGGAGCGTCTGGAGCTCGTGCTCCTTCCCCTCCCGCACGAGGGTCGCCAGCGCGGTCCCGCCGAAGGCTCCGCGAGCTTCTGCCGACGCTCCGCGCCCGATACAACGCCGCGCCCGAAGCCATTAATGGGTTCTAATCCATTTTGGCGTAAAAACGCATAATGGTATGCGACCCCCTTGGAAATGCCGGCCGCAGGCACGGAATCAACGAACCTGCTCGACGAGCGCGTGCGGCGCGGACTCCGCCGAGAATGCACGCACGGCGTAAAACTGCACCACCGCCGACAGGATCAGCAGGGCCGACATGGGCAGGCCCCTGTTGATGAACTTCTTGAACATGACACTTTCCTTCTTGTTGACGAATACAAACCGAATTCCAAGTTCCTGATCCGACACGATTCACGCGGCGTTCCGCCGCAACTGCGCGCGGCGCCGCAATTCCGCGTGCTCGAGCGCCGCTCTCGCACCGCTCGCATCGCCCGCGACATCGAGCGCGCGCGCCGTCAGCCGCCAGTTGAACGGGCTTGACGGTTTCTGCTCGGTGCGTTCGCTGGCGAGCGCCCGCGCGAGCTTCGCATTGCCGCTCCGCAATGCCGCTTCGATGCAGGTGAGCTGCACCAGGTCGCGCTGCGCATGGCTCCCGCCGATGCGGATCGCCTTGCTGCGCACGGGCAGCAACCAGTCCACCGCTTCCACAGGCCTGCCCGCCGCCATCGCCACGATGGCGCGCGCGAGGGGCAGTCCCACTTCGCGGGTGATTCGACCGTTGGTATCGGGGTCTTCCGCGCGCCGTTCGAGCATCGCCACCATGCGGCGTGCCAGGTCATCGCGGCCGGCTGATGCATACGCCATCAGGGCGTGTACATCGTTGAACGCATAGTAACCGCCTTCCGCGGGCCGCGCCCAACAATCGGACAGTTCCTGCCAGCGCGCGCCGACGTCGAAATTCCGCAGCGAGATCCGCCACAAAAGCTGTGACGCATCGACCAGTTCGAGCGCAACGACGCTTGCTTTCGGATGAATCACACGGTCGTACAGGTCGAGCGCCGCTTGAATTTCATCGAGGTCGAGGCAATGCACGGCCAGGTGCCACCAGTTGTGGAACGAGAGCGCGCTGTCTGCCCAGTTCGGCGAAGTCGCGTTCAGCCACTCGATACCGTCGTGCACGCGGCCCTGCATTTCGAACACGTGCTGCACCGCATGTACCGCCCAGGGATCGCGCGCGTTCAGGTCGAGCGCCCGGCGGCCGACGTCTTCGGCGCGCGAGTAGCGACCCATCTCTTCGAGCCCGAAGGCCTGCATGCCGAGCAGGTAGCCGAAGCCCGGTACGTCGGCATTCCAGTGCGGCAGCGCCTGCGCCGGGCGATCACGGAGCATCGCGGAATCGCCGAGGTAGAAATCGATGACATGCGCGGTCTGGAGCGCGACCAGGTCGCGCGGATACTCGATCGCGAGTTCGCCGTAGCGATTCACAGCCTCGTCGAAGCGCCGCAGCATCCAGGCGCGGGCGGCGGCGACGTGCGCGTGCTCGCG
>JANNKZ010000344.1:0-3709 GCA_031396515.1 Gammaproteobacteria bacterium | reverse complement strand
TGCGTTTGGAGGGAATCGCATGACTGCATCCGTTTTCAACGTGCTCTTTCTGTGCACCGGCAACTCGGCGCGCAGTATTTTCGCCGAGAGCATCCTCAATCACTTCGGCGCCGGACACTTTATGGGGTTCAGCGCGGGCAGCCAGCCGAGGGGCGAGGTGCACCCGCTGGCGCTCAAGGTGTTGCATGACGCGGGCTTGCCGACAACCGGCCTGCACAGCAAGGGTTGGGATGAATTTGCTGCGCAGGGTGCGACGCATTTCGATTTCATATTCACGGTTTGCGACGATGTCGCCGGCGAAACCTGCCCGATCTGGCCGGGACACCCGATCACGGCCCATTGGGGCATCGCGGATCCGGCCGCGGCCCAGGGTTCAGACGAGCACAGGCTGCATGCGTTTCGCACGGCGTTCGTCGAACTCGACCATCGCGTCAAGCTGTTAATGAACCTGCCGCTGAAGTCGCTCGATCGTATGAAACTGCAGGAACAACTGGACGCGATCGGCAAGGGCGAGTCCGTCGCCGCGGTTGCCTGATTCGGCTGGCTCCTAGTCCTTCAACCCGCCGGCATCGATCGCGAGCATCGTGCGCAGGAGCACGTTGACGCCGTTGGCCATGTCGCCGGCCGACGTGAATTCCTTCGGCGAGTGACTGATGCCCCCTTCGCTCGGCACGAAGATCATGCCGATCGGCGCAATGTGCGCGATGTCCTGGGCATCGTGACCGGCGCCGCTCGGCATCGACCGGTGCGACAACCCGAGTGAGGCGGCCGAATCGGCGATGATCCGGCGCAGTCGTGCGTCCGTGGGCGCGGGCGTCAGCGCGACGTCGATCTCGGTGAACCCGATCGGCGTCCGGCGCGTGTCCGCAATGCGTTTCGCCTCGGCGGCGATGGCCTGGAAGATGAGTTCCATCTTGTCGGCGGCGAGATCGCGAATCTCGAGGCTCATGACCACGCGGCCCGGTATGACGTTTGGCGCGCCGGGTTCGGCGCGGATGCGGCCGACCGTTGCCACTTGGGTTCCCGCGGTCGTCGCGGCCACGCGATTGATCGCAAGTGTCAGTTCGGCCGCGGCGAGCAGTGCATCGCGGCGCCGGTCCATCGGGGTCGTCCCGGCATGGTTGGCGACGCCCTCGACGGTGACGTCCCACCACCGGATGCCGACGATGCCTTCCACTACGCCAATGTCAGTTCCCGACTCGTCGAGGACTGCACCCTGTTCAATGTGCAGCTCGAGATACGCCCGGATCTCGCCCGGCCTGCGACGCGCCAGCTCGAGGCGGTCCGCATCGCCGCCGATCGCGCGGATGCCTTCGCGGACGGTGGGGCCGCTGTGGCTGACGACGTCGAGCGCCGCTGCGCTGATCGGGCCGGCCATCGCCTCGCTGCCGACGACCGCGCCTTCCTCGTCAGTAAAGCTCACAATCTCGAGCGGATGGCGCGTGACGATGCCTTGCTCGCGCAGGAGCTCCGCCACTTCGATCGCGCCGAGCACGCCGACGTCCCCGTCGTAGTTGCCGCCTTCCGGCACCGAATCGATGTGCGATCCCAGCATGATCACTGGCGACCGCGGATCGCTGCCATTCCGGCGGCCGATGATGTTGCCGGCGGTATCCACCCGGACTTCTAGGCCCGCACCGCGCATCAGGCCCTTTATGTATTCGCGGCCGGCGATGTCCGCCGCACTGAATGCCAGCCGGCTGACGCCGCCCTGCGGATTAGCGCCAAATTTCGAGAGCGCGGCGATGCGCTCTTCGATGCGGGCCGCATTCGCTACCGGCAACGCGGCGTCGGACGCAATGGCAGCGCATGCGAGCAGGCCGGTCGTCAATGTCACGGCGACCCGGAAGCTGTTCAGGCGCAATCTCATGACGGGCTCCCCTGGAATCCCGGGCGCGATTATAGGCTGCCATCGCGCGGGCGCCGCCGGAATCCTCTACCATGACGCGTTCATTCGTGGGTGGAGTGCGATGCCCGTAGTCACCTTGCCGGACGGGAGCCGGCGGACTTTCGAACGTCCGGTTTCTGTCGCGGAAGTCGCGGCCGAAATCGGCAAGGGCCTGGCGCGCGCGGCGCTCGCCGGCGTCGTCGATGGCAAGCTCGTCGATACGTCGCAGGTCATCGAGCGCGACGCGACCATCCGCATCATCACGTCGAAGGATCCTGAAGGCCTCGAGATCCTGCGCCACTCGACCGCCCATCTGCTCGCACAGGCCGTGCAGTCCATCTATCCGAAGGCGCAGGTGACGATCGGCCCGGTGATCGACGACGGGTTCTACTACGACTTCGCCTTCGAACGGCCTTTCACGCCGGAGGACCTCGCGCTCTTCGAGGCGAGGATGCGCGAACTCGTGAAGGCCGACCAGAAGGTAGAACGCCGCGTGCTATCGCGCGACGACGCGGTCGCGCACTTCCAGTCGATCGGGGAGCACTACAAGGCCGAGATCATCGCGGCGATTCCGGCGAGCGAGGAAATCTCGCTCTACGGACAGGGCGGCTGGGAGGACCTCTGCCGCGGACCGCACGTGCCGTCCACCGGCAAGCTCGGGGCGTTCAAGCTGACGAAGGTCGCCGGCGCTTACTGGCGCGGCGATTCGAAGAACGCGATGCTCCAGCGCATCTACGGCACGGCCTGGCCCGACGATAAGCAGCTGCAGGAATACCTGACGCGCCTCGAGGAAGCCGAGAAACGCGATCACCGCCGCATCGGCCGCGAACTCGACCTGTTCCATTTTCAGGAAGAAGCGCCGGGCGCCGTGTTCTGGCATCCCAAGGGCTGGACGATGTTCCAGCAGCTCATCGCCTACATGCGCGCGAAGCAGGCGAGCGCCGGCTACCAGGAGATCAGCAGTCCCGAGATCATGGATCGCGAGCTCTGGGTGCAGTCAGGCCACGTCGAGAAATTCGGCGAGAACATGTTCCTGACCCGGACGCCCGACGATCGCGTGTACGCGATTAAGCCGATGAACTGTCCGGGGCACGTCCAGGTGTTCCGGCAGGGGCTGCACAGCTACAAGGAATTGCCGATCCGGTATGCCGAGTTCGGCAAGGTGCATCGTTACGAACCGTCGGGCGCGCTTCACGGCCTGTTGCGCGTGCGCGCCTTCACGCAGGACGATGCCCACGTATTCGTGACCGAGGACCAGGTCACCGAGGAAACCGTCCGCGGCATCGAGCTCATGATGTCGATCTACCGCGACTTCGGTTTCGACAACGTGCGCGTCAAGTTCGCGGATCGTCCGGCGCGGCGCGTCGGCGACGACGACACGTGGACTCGCGCGGAAGAGGCCCTGAAGGCGGGCACCCGCGCGGCCGGCGTCGAGTACGAATTCAATCCGGGGGAGGGCGCGTTCTACGGCCCGAAGCTCGAGTTCGTGCTGAAGGATGCGATCGGCCGCGACTGGCAATGCGGCACCTGGCAAGTCGACTTGAACCTGCCGGGCCGGCTCGGCGCGTACTACATCGACGAGCACAGCCAGCGGCGCACGCCCGTGATGCTGCACCGCGCGATCTTCGGTTCGCTCGAGCGCTTCTTCGGCATCTTGCTCGAGCATTACGCCGGCCTGATGCCGACCTGGCTCGCCCCGGTGCAGGCGGTCGTTATGAATATCAGCGAAAAGCAGGCCAATTTTTCGTCTGAAGCCACCGAATTCCTTAGAAATCAGGGGCTTCGCGCAGAAATCGACTTGCGAAACGAGAAGGTGGGCTA
>JANNKZ010000331.1:0-3979 GCA_031396515.1 Gammaproteobacteria bacterium | reverse complement strand
AGTTCACCCACAAGACATTGGAAAATAGCCGAATGTTCACTGTCCACCGGCAGAAGATCAACTTTGAAGCGGTCACGCGGGCCTTCGCCCTCCTCGAACGTCAGCCCGACGCCCATCGCCTTCGGGATCATCAGGATGTCGGAGAAGAGGATGTCGGCGTCGAGCGGGTAGCGCGCGAGCGGCTGTAGCGTCACTTCGCAGGCGAGCTCCGGATTCGTCGCGAGCCCGAGGAAGCTGCCCGCCTTCGCGCGCGTCGCGCGGTACTCCGGCAGGTAGCGGCCCGCCTGACGCATGATCCAGACCGGCGTGCGGTCCACGGGCTCGCGCAGGAGCGCACGCAGCAACCGGTCGTTCTGGAGCGCGTTCATCCGCTCGGGAATTCGCCGGCAATCGTCGCCTGGATGGACTCCGCCGCGGCGCGCGGATCGGCGGCGTCACGGATCGGCCGACCGACGACAATGTAGTCGGCGCCGTTCTGGAATGCCTGGGCGACATTCACGACGCGCTTCTGGTCGTCCGACGGGCGATTCTCGACCGGGCGGATGCCGGGCGTCACGACGATCAGCTTCTCGTCCACGCCGGTGCGCAGCATCTTTGCCTCGAGTCCCGAGGACACGACGCCCGCGCAACCGGCCGCAAGCGCGCGCCGCGCACGCGACAGGACCAGCTCCTCGACCCGGCACTGGAAGCCGAGATCGTCGAGGTCGCCGCGGTCGAGGCTCGTCAGCACGGTGACGGCCAGGATGCCGACGTCGCCGGCCGCTTCCACCGCCGCTTCCATGATCGCCTGGTTGCCATGCACGGTCGTGAAGGTGACGCCGCGATTGCGGAGGTTGCGCACCGCGGAGGCGACGGTCGCCGGGACGTCGAAGAACTTGAGGTCCACGAACACGCGCTTGCCGCGCGCCACCATCCAGTCGAGCAGCTCGAAGCCGCCGCCCGACATGAAGACTTCGAGGCCGATCTTGTAGAAGGAAACGGAATCGTCGAGTGTCTCGGCGAGCTGGCGCGCGCGGCCCGTCTCGGGGACGTCCATTGCGAAAATCAGGCGCTCGCGCGCGGGAATGACGGCTCTCGGCACGGGGCCTCCGGCGGTTGCCGTCATTTTATCCGTTCGTGCTCCTGGAAGGCGTAACGATCGGTCATGCCGGCGATGTAGTCGGCGACCGCGCGCGCCCGGCCGGCGCGCCCGTTCGCGGCCTCGAACGTCTCCGCGGCTGCCCGGTGCTCGGCGGGCAGCAGCGAGAGGTCGGACATGAAGCCCTCGAACAGCTCCTCCAGCACCTTGCCGACGCCCGCCCGCGTGGCCTGCATGCGCTCGTGCCGGTAGAGCCGCGTGCGCAGGAATTTCTTCATCTGGTGGTGATCGGCATCGCGCGCCTCGGAAAAGCCGACGAGAGGCGCAGGCGCAGCGCGCACGGCCTCGATGTCTGCGGGCTTCAGGTCGGCGAGGCGTCGTGCCGTCTCCTCGATCAGGTCGCTCGCAACCTCGTGGATCATGCGCCGGATGGTCTCGTGCACGAGCCTGCTCACCGCCAGCCCCGGGTAGCGCGCGAGGACCGTGTCGTGGTGGCGGGCGAAGAGCGGCACCGTTCGCAGCTCCTCGACCGTCACGAGTCCCGAGCGCACGCCGTCGTCCACGTCGTGATTGTTGTAGGCAATGGCGTCCGCGAGGTCGGCGATCTGCGCCTCGAGGCCAGGCTGCGTGCGCTCGATGAAGCGGCGGCCGATCTCTCCGAGCTCTCGGGCGTTCGCCAGCGAGCAGTGCTTGAGGATGCCCTCGCGGGTCTCGTAACGGAGATTGAGGCCGCGGAATTCGGCGTAACGCTCCTCGAGTTCGTCCACGACGCGCAGCGATTGGAGGTTGTGCTCGAACCCGCCGTATTCGCGCATGCAGTCGTTCAGCACGTCCTGGCCGGCGTGGCCGAATGGCGTGTGGCCGAGGTCGTGCGCCAGGCAAATTGCCTCGGTGAGCGGTTCCGAGAGCGACAGGGCAAGCGCGACGGAACGGCCGATCTGGGCGACCTCGAGCGAATGCGTGAGCCGCGTGCGGTACAGGTCGCCTTCGTGGTTGATGAACACCTGGGTCTTGTAGACCAGCCGGCGGAAGGCGTTCGAATGCAGGATGCGGTCACGGTCGCGCTGGAATTCGCCGCGATAATCGGCCGGCGGTTCGGGAATGCGGCGGCCGCGCGAGGTCCGCTCGAGTGCCGCGTAGGGCGCGAGCCCGGCGTCCGGATCGCGCCCCTTCCTCATGCCCCGGCTCGCTCTTCGAGCAGCGTCTCGAGCGCGTCCTGCGGATAGTCGGCGCTCACGACGGGCTTGCCGATAGCATCCAGCAGGATCAGGCGGAGCCTGCCGCCCGCGACTTTCTTGTCCATGCCCATCAGCTCGAGCATCTTCGCGCGGCCGAGTCGCGGCGGGTCCACCGGCAGTCCCGAGCGCGACAGCAGCTCGCGCACGCGCAGCGCGTCCGCGCCCGGCAGGCGCCCGAGCCGCGCGGAGAGTTCCGCGGCCAGCACCATGCCGGCAGCGACCGCCTCGCCATGCAGCACGCGCCCGTAGCCTGCGCCCGTCTCGATCGCGTGGCCGAAACTGTGGCCGAAATTGAGCATGGCGCGCCGACCTTCCTCGCGTTCGTCCTCGGCGACGATCGCGGCCTTGATCTCGCAGGCGCGGCGGATCGCGTGTTCGAGCGCATCCGCGTTGCGCACGAGCACGCGCGCCGCGTTTGACTCCAGCCATTCAAAGAAGGCGGCATCGGCGACCAGCGCCGCCTTGACGATCTCGGCGAAACCCGCGCGCAGTTCGCGGTCTGGCAGCGTCGAGAGCGTGTCGGTATCGGTGATGACGGCGTTCGGCTGGTGGAAGGCGCCGATCAGGTTTTTGCCGCCCGGATGGTTCACCCCGGTCTTGCCGCCGACCGCGGAATCCACCTGTGCCAGCAGCGTGGTCGGCAACTGCACGAAGGCGATGCCGCGCTGGTAGGAAGCCGCGGCGAAGCCGGCGATGTCGCCGATCACGCCGCCGCCGAGCGCGAGCACCAGGCCGTCGCGGTTGAGTCGGGCTGCGACCAGCGCATCGATGATCGCGGCGACGTTTCCGAGCGTCTTCTGCGACTCGCCGCCCGGGAGCACGCAGCTCGCGAACGGGCGCCCCGCGAGCCCCTGCTCCAGCCGCGGCAGCCAGAGCGGCGCGACCACCTCGTCGGTCACCACCAGCAGCTTGGCCGCACCCGCGTGCTCGCGCAGGAGCTCCGCCTGGCCCAGCAGTCCCGGGCCGATCAGGATCGGATAGCCGCGCTTGCCGAGCCGCAGGTCGATGCGTTGCATGGGCTAGAGATCCTTCAGCGCCCGCTCGATGTCAGCGGCGACCGCGCCCGGGGCGCGGCCGTCGGTCCGGATCGTCACCGCCGCGATCGAGCGGTAGAGCGGGTCGCGGATCTGCATCAGTTCCTCCAGCTTGGCGCGGCGGTCGGTGTTCGCCAGCAGCGGGCGGTGCTGGCTCCGCTGCGTGCGCTCGAGCTGCTGCTCGATCGTGGTGTCGAGGAAGACCACCGTGCCGCGCGCCGCGAGGCGCTCGCGGTTGACCGGCGCGAGGATGGCGCCGCCGCCAGTCGCCAGCACGATTCCTTCGGCCCGGGTCAGCTCGTCGAGCACGTCGCGCTCGCGGATGCGGAAGCCCTCTTCGCCCTCTTTCTCGAAGATATAGGCGATGTCGACGCCCGTGCGCCGCTCGACCTCGGCATCGCTGTCGGCGAACTCCAGCCCGAGCCGGCGGGCGAGCTGGCGGCCGACGGCCGTCTTGCCCGCACCCATCGGCCCCACGAGAAACACGCTGCGCACGACCGCTACTTTAAAGCGGACCGTCCTGAATGTAAGGGGACAGGCCCCCTTTACCTTCGATCCTTCGAAGACTCATTGGTGCCGGGTCGCGGATTCGCGGATTTCAGCGGACAGTTCGAAATCCGCGAATCCGC
>JANNKZ010000329.1:0-5235 GCA_031396515.1 Gammaproteobacteria bacterium | reverse complement strand
CAAATCCGCGAATCCTCGACCCGGCACCGTCAGGGGAGATTTTCATGCACAAGTTGATCGCGCTCGCCGCATCGTCGTGGCTGCTCGCCTCCCCGCTCGCCTCCGCCGAAACGACAGTCATCGAGGCAGCGCGCTATCTGGATGTCGTGCAGGGCAAGTACGTCTCGCCCGCCGTGATCGTGATCGAAGGCGACAAGATCGCCGCGATCAATCCGGCAACGCGGCCGGCCGGCGCGACGGTTATCAACCTCGGCGAGCGCACCGTACTGCCGGGGCTGATGGACGCGCACACGCATCTCAATTACATGCTGGAGGAAGGCTGGGAGACCGAGCACGTCCGCTTCACTACCGGCGACTACGCGCTCCGCGCGCTGCCACACGCCAAGGCGACGCTGCTCGCCGGGTTCACAACGGTGCGCGATGTCGGCACCGGCTTCGGCTTCTCCGACGTCGCGCTGATGCATGCGATCGACAAGGGCTGGGCGGTCGGCCCGCGCGTGATCCCGGCCGGCCACGCGTTGTCGATCACCGGCGGCCATTGCGACCTCACGGGCTTCGGCCCCGGCATCGAACCGGAGAACTACGTATCCGGCATCGCCGACGGCGTGGATGAGGTGCTGAAAGCCGTGCGCTACCAGATCAAGCACGGCGCGAAAGTCATCAAGATCTGCGCGACCGCGGGCGTGCTGAGTTTCGAGGGCCCGGTCGGCGCCCAGCAGTACACGATTGAGGAGTTGCGCGCGGCCGCCGAGGAAACCCATCGCCACGGCCTCAAGATCGCGGCGCATGCGCACGGCACCGAGGGCATCATCGCGGCATCCGAGGCCGGCATCGACAGCATCGAGCACGATTCGATGCTGACCGAGGAAGCGGCCGCGATCATCCGCAAGAACGGCACCTTCGTTGTGCCGAACATCTATCTGCTGCAGACGCTCGCGGAGACCGTACTGCCGCCCCAGCTTGCCGCCAAGCAGGCATACCTGACGCCGCTGGCCGTCGAGGGATTCCGGCGCTCGCTGCGCCATGGCCTCAAGGTCTCATTCGGCACCGATGCCGGCGTGTTCCCGCACGGCGACAATGCCAAGGAGTTTGCGGCGCGCGTCGGCCTCGGCGACTCGCCGCTCCACGCGATCCGTTCGGCGACCCTCGTCAATGCGGAGCTCTTCGGCACGCCGGATCGTGGACGCATCGAATCCGGCCTCCTCGCCGACTTGATCGCCGTTGACGGCGACCCGCTCGCGAACGTGTCGGTCCTCGAGGACGTCAAGTTCGTGATGAAGGGCGGAGTCGTCTACAAGGCGCCGTAACTGCCGCCATGCACATCGTCCTCGCCGCACTCGGACTGATCGTCTCGATCCTGTTCCTGCTGAGCCGGCTCGCGGATGCCGGCATCGACCTCGGCGGATTGAACCCATTCCTGTGGAAGCGCCGCCGCGCCTGGAGCCGGAAGGTGGAAGGCAATCCCATCTTCACGCTGCAGGATCCGCTCGAGATCGCCTCGCTCCTGGTCGTCGCGACCGCCAAGGTGGACGGCGACATGAGTAGCGACGAGAAGAAAGCGGTGCTGCGCGAGTTCGAGCACACGCTCGGCCTCAAGCATCGCGTCGCGACCGACCTGCTCGGATCGGGCGCCTACCTACTGGGCAACATGCAGGTGTTCCGGGAACAGGTTGACGCATTCCTGGCCAATGCCAAGGAACAGCTGTCGCCCACGCAGGCGCAGTCCGTGATCTCGATGATGGAGAGTGTTGCGGGTTCGACCGGCAGCGCTTCCGAACAGCAGAAGAGCCTGATCACGGCGGCGCGGGATTGCCTCGATCCGGCGTCGCAGCCGAAAGGAACCTGGGGATGACCATGCACCGGAATCCAGTGATTCGAGTACTGCTGCTCTGTTGCGCCGTCGTCGCCGTTGCGGCCGGCTGCGACAGCCGCGGCATGTCTCACGGCGAAGTCGCCGCCTTCTCCATGACCTCCGTGGACCGACCGCCGGACGGCACGCTCGCGATCGAGCACGACGTCGCCATCGAATTGCCGGACGACGACGTCGGCAAGGCGCACCAGGCTGTCCTGGACGCCTGCAAAGGCAACACCGAAACGCCGTGCACCGTCCTCGAATCGACCGTCGGCCACGGCGACATCTCCGAGGGATCGCTGCGCATGCGCGTCGGCCCGAAGGCCGTCGAACCGCTGGTCGCGCTCGCAGGAACCTTCGGCGAAGTCACCCGGCGCACGACCACGGCCGAGGATCTGGCCAAGCCGATCGCCGACACCGGCAAGCGCCTCGCCATGCTCGAGGCCTACCTCGAGGATCTCCTGCGCCTGCGCCAGCAATCGCGGCAGGAAGTGGACGCCCTGATCCGGGTCGCCGCGGAAATTGCCAAGACCCAGTCCGAACTCGACGCCGCCAAGGCCGAGCAGGCGCAGCTGCGGCAGCGAGTCGATCTCCAGATCCTGGAGATCAGCTTCTACTCGGAACAACTCGGGTCGTTCGGGGCGACCATCGGCGAAGCGTTGAAGGACTTCGGCGAAAATCTCGGCTCCGGAATCGCGCAGGCCATCATCGGCATCACCTTCCTGCTGCCCTGGCTCGTCATCCTGATTCCGCTGCTGTTCCTGCTGCGGCGCCTGTGGCGCAAGTACCGGTGAGTCAGCGTCATGGCCGATACGCTGCGCTGGATTAACGGGCATATCCCGGCGTAAAAGGGAGCCAGGGAGGATGCAAACATGTACAAGTACGCTGCCGGCCTGATCGCTGCCCTCTGCGCAACGAGCGCCATCATGGCCCAGGAGAACCTGGGCGAGATCGTCGTCACCGGCAGCCGGGCGATCGCCGACGACTACTTCGGCATGCCGGCCATCAGCATCGAAAAGCGCGCCGATTTCCTGGTACAGCGCGTGCGGCTGACGAACGACACGCGCTCGGCTTCGGCGATGATTTCCTGATTCCGATCACCGAGAAGGATCACGAAATCCCGCTCGAAGCGGACCGCCGCCGGCCCGATACGACGATGACGGAGCTCTACATCAAGCGCGCCATCGGCGCCGAAGACGATGTTGCATCCTTGCTGCGTTCGCTGCGCAGCTACATCGAGCGGGCGCGCATGAGCGGCCGCACGGAGATCGAGCCGGTCGACGAGGTCGCGCTCAGCATCGTCAACCCCGACAAGTACCGCTACGAGATCATCGAAAAGATCGCCGCCGATGCGCGCAAGCTCCAGGCCGCGATCGGCCCACAGTGCCAGGTGGATATCTCGGGTCTCGCCAAGCGAGTCGCCTGGGAGCGATCGGACGTCTCGATGCTCACGTTGTACATCCCGTACGAAGTGCAGTTGACCGGCTGCCAGTAGCCCGTAATCCTGATGGTTCACATTCGAAGGGGGAACCGATGATGCGCAGCTTTCCGGCCGTCCTGGCCGTCGTGCTCCTTGCCTGTCTCGCCCAGCAACCGGCTTCCGCGCAAAGCGCGGATGCCGAGATCGCGGCGTTGGTCGCGAAAGTGGAGGCCGAGAGCATCCGCCAGCGCCAGCACATCCACCAGTTCCCGGAACTCGGCAATCGCGAGAAGAAGACCGCCGAGCTCGTGGCCGGGCACCTGCGCAAGCTCGGCATCGAGGTGCAGACCGGCATCGCACACACGGGCGTGGTCGGAATCGTCAAGGGAACGCGCGACCGTCCCGTCATCGCGATCCGCGCCGACATGGACGGCCTGCCCGTCACGGAAGAAACCGCGGGGCCGTTCAAGTCCACCGCGCGCGGCAACTACGGCGGCCGCGACGTCGGCGTCATGCATGCCTGCGGCCACGACATCCACGTCGCCGCGCTCCTCGGCACCGCCTCGGTACTGGCCGCGATGAAAGACAAGCTGCCCGGCACCGTCATGTTCATCTTCCAGCCTGCCGAGGAAGGTGTGCCGGCCGGCGAGAATGGCGGCGCCAAGATGATGGTCGAGGAAGGCATCTTCGAGAAACTGAAACCCGATGCGGTGATCGGGCTGCACGCGAACGGCGACCCGCCGGACGAAGAAGGCGACGACGAGTACCTGGGCAGGGTCGCCTACCGGCCGGGCCCGACCGCGGCCGCCGCCACCCGCTGGACCGCGACCGTGACCGGACGCGCTGCTCACGGCGCTTCGCCGCATCTCGGCGTGGACCCGATCGTCACCGCCTCCGAGATCGTCATGTCATTGCAGACGATCCGCTCGCGCGTGCTCTCGCCGCTCGAGGACATGGTGATCACGGTCGGCATCTTCCGCGCCGGCGAACGCCACAACATCATTCCGGAGAGCGTCGAGCTCGGCGGCACAATCCGCACCTTCAACAACGAGGTGCTCGAGACGATCGAGGGGCGCATGCGCGACATCTTCGACGGCATCACGCGCGCGGCGCATGCGAGCTTCAAGCTCGAGTTCGACCGCTCGCACCCGATGATGGTCAACGACCCGGAGCTGACCGCCCAACTCGTGCCGACGCTCGAGCGCATTGCGGGCAAGGAAAACGTGCGGGTCGTGCCGGCGCAGACGGGCGCCGAGGATTTCTCCTACTTCAGCAACCTGGTGCCCGGATTCTATTTCGCGCTCGGCGCGGTGCCGGAAGGCAAGGCCTCCGGCGGCCACCATACGGCCACCTTCTATGCCGACGACGGCACGGTGCCGATCGGCATCCGCATGTTGAGCACGCTTGCGGTGGATTACCTGAACGCGGCGCCGGCGAAATGAGCGCCGGCATGAGGCAACTCGCCGCATGCCTGATCGGCTTCGCAATGGCCGCCTCCGCAGCCGCGGATGAAAGCGCGTCCGCGCGCGCCCTCAACGCCCTCGTCGGTGACTGGCAGGGCGAAGGCACGACGAGCGACATGCCGTCGAAACAGCGGCTGAACTGGGAGCCGGTGCTCGACGGCCAGTTCGTCCGGCTCACGCTCGACAACCGCATGACGACGCCCGACGGCAAGGAATGGCACTTCCAGGCACAGGCCCTGTACCGCGCGCAGCCGGACGGCGCGATTGCCGGCACCTGGTTCGATTCGCGCGGGTTCACCTTTCCGCTGAAGGGCGTCACCGATGATGCCGGCGTGCTGACGATCGATTGGGGTTCGGACGAGACCGAACGCGGCCGCAGCCGCTATCGCATCGCCGAGGGCCGGCTCGAAGTCACGGACGAAGTGCAGGAAAAGCGCCCCTGATGGTGCCGGGTCGCGGATTCGCGGATCTGCGCGCCCCGCTCAAATCCGCGAATCCGC
>JANNKZ010000315.1:0-4190 GCA_031396515.1 Gammaproteobacteria bacterium | reverse complement strand
ATTGAACGGCCAGTTCGCGTTCGCCTTGTGGGACCGCCGCGAGCGGCGCCTGCTGCTGTGCCGCGATCGCACCGGCATCCTGCCGCTCTATTGGTGCCGGGTCGCGGATTCGCGGATTTCAGGATCGGCGATTGTCTTCGGTTCCGAGGTCAAGGCGCTGTTCGCGAGCGGCCTCGTCACGCCCGAGGCGGATCCGGAGGGCCTCGACGACCTGTGGACTTTCTGGTCGCCGCTGCCGCCGCGCACGGCGTTCAAGGGTGTCCAGCAGCTCCTGCCCGGCGAGATGCTGGTGCTGTCCGGCGGGGCGATGACGCGCCGGCGCTACTGGCGCTGGGAATTCCCAGCACAGGGTCAGCACCGGCGCGCAGCCTTGCCGGCGCTGCAGGAAGAACTGACCTCGATCCTCGGCGACGCCACGCAGATTCGCCTGCGTGCAGACGTGCCGGTCGGCGCCTACCTGTCGGGCGGGCTCGATTCCTCTTCGCTCGTGGCGCTCCTCAGCCGCACGATCGCGAACTCGCTGCATACGTTCTCGATTGGCTTCGACGACCCCGGCCTCGACGAGAGTACGCATCAGCGCGAAGTCGCCGGACACCTGCAGACGCAGCACCATCACTTCCAGTGCAGCGCCGGCAATATCGCCGACAGCTTCGCGACGGCGATCCGTCACACCGAGAACCCGGTGCTTCGCACCGCGCCGGCACCGATGCGCCTGCTGTCGAATTCGGTCCGCGCGGCCGGACTGAAGGTCGTGCTGACGGGAGAGGGCGCGGATGAAGTGCTCGGCGGTTACGACATCTTCAAGGAAGCGAAGGTGCGGCAGTTCTGGGCGCGTCATCCCGGATCGCCCTGGCGGCCGCTGCTACTGAAGCGGCTCTATCCGTATCTCGACCTGACCAGCGCCCAGGGCGATTCGTACCTGCGCGAATTTTTCGGCCAGGGGATCGACCGGCCGCAGGATCCTTTCTTCTCGCACTTGCCGCGGTGGACCACGACGGCGCAGTGCAAGATGTTCTGGAGCGCCGATTTCGCCGCCCGTGCCGGCACGGGCGCCCTCGACCGGCTGCGCGATGCGCTGCCCGCCGAAATGCCATCCTGGCATCCGTTCAACCGCGCCGAGTACCTGGAGGCGACGACGCTCCTGCCCGGCTACCTGCTCTCGTCCCAGGGCGACCGCATGCTGATGGCGAGCTCGGTGGAGGGCCGGTTCCCGTATCTCGACCACCGCCTGATTGCATTCGCCAATGCCCTGCATCCCGACATTAAGATGCGCGTGCTGCGGGAGAAACAGCTCCTCCGGGAGGCCATGCGGGAGGCCCTGCCCCCGTCGATCCTGAGGCGCCACAAACAGCCCTACCGGGCCCCGGATGCGGCAGCCTTTCTGGGAGAGCGGACGCCGGATTATGTGAACGAGTTGACGGGCGCAAGTGCGCTAAAACGCTATGGTTATTTCGATCCGGACAAGGTGTCGCGGCTGGTCACCAAACTGCGTCGCAGCAAAGTACCCGCGGTCCGGGACAACATGGCGTTCGTGGGCATCCTGTCCACCCAGCTATGGCATGCCGAATTCATCGATCGCAAGAACTGACGGGAGCCTGACACGATGACCGATTCACTGCACGACACGATCCGCCGCTTCATCCTCGAGAACTACCTGTTCACGGACGACGTGGCGCAACTCGGGCTGGACGACTCGCTGCTCGGTCGCGGCATCGTGGATTCGACCGGCATGCTCGAAATCATCCTGTTCATCGAGGAGCAGCTCGGCGTCAAGGTGGCGGACACCGAGATGGTTCCCGAGAACCTCGACTCGGTGAACCGCATCGCCGCATTCGTCACGTCGAAGCGCAAGGCCGCCTGAGGCCCTCGTGCCGCGCACGCCCTCCGAATCACTGCTCGGCCTGCTCGGTGCCGCCACCCGGCGCCAGCCCGACGCCCCGGCGCTCGCGTGGAAGACGGCGCGCTGGAGCTATGCTGACCTGTGGGGCGCAGCGGCGGCGACCGCGGCCTTTCTTCAGGGCCGCGGTCGCAGTAAGGGCGATCACGTGGCGCTGCTGTTCCGCAATTCGCCGCACTACGTCGCCACCTATTACGGGGCACTCGCTGCCGGCTGCGTCGCCGTGCCGCTCAATCCGCACGAGCACGCCCAGGTGCTGACGCGCCAGATGGAGCATTGCCAGGCCCGCATGCTGTTCGGCGATCCCGCCCATCCCGAGTGGCCCGCGATCGCGGAGCTCGCGCAGGCAAGCGGTGTCGAGGCGATCGAGGTGCCGGCGGAGGACGACGCGGGCGCGCTCTTGCGTTTCCGCCGCCAGATGGGCGGCGCCGCTGCGCTGCACGACGCGGGCGCCGAAGGCGATGCGCTCGCGACCATCATCTACACGTCCGGCACGACCGGCCGGCCCAAGGGCGTGATGCTGTCGCATCGCAACCTGGCCGCGAACACGATTTCGATCGCCGAATACCTCGGTCTCCGTTCCGACGATCGCGGCATCGCCGTGCTGCCGTTCCAGTTTTCCTACGGCAATTCGGTGCTGCATACGCACCTGGCGGCCGGCGCGGAACTGCTGCTCGAGGATTCGATCGCCTATCCGCACGCCGTGCTCCAGCGCATGTCGGACGAGGGCGTAACCGGTTTCGCCGGCGTGCCATCCACCTTCGCGCTGCTGCTGTCGCGTTGCGAACTGACCGCCTACGACCTGAGCCGGCTGCGCTACCTGACGCAGGCCGGCGGCCCAATGCCGAAAGCGAACGTGATGCGCCTGCGGGCGCAGCTGCCGAAAGCGCGGCTCTTCGTCATGTACGGGCAGACCGAGGCCTCGGCGCGGCTGACGTACCTGCCGCCCGAGCAGCTCGAGGAAAAACTCGGCTCCGTCGGCATCGCCATCCCGGGCGTCGAGATCGCGGTGCTGCGCCCGGACGGCAACCGGGCCAATGCCAACGAGGTCGGCGAAATCGCGGCCCGCGGGCCGAATGTCATGAAGGGTTACCTGAAGGATCCGGACGCAACCCGCGAGGCCCTGCGCGGCGGCTGGCTGCACACCGGCGACCTCGGGCACTTTGACGACGACGGCTTCCTGTACATTGACGGCCGCGCGATCGAAATGATCAAGGTCGGCGCGTTCCGGGTGAGCCCGCTCGAGATCGAGGAAGTGATCTCGGCGCTGCCCGGCGTCGCGGAAGTCGGCGTCACCGCGATTCCGGACGAACTGCTTGGCCAGGCCATCAAGGCGGTGATCGTGCTGCGGGAAGGCGGTCAACTCGACGCCCGCTCCGTCAAGGCGCATTGCCGGCAGCAGCTCGCCATGTACAAGGTGCCGAAAGTGGTGGAATTCGCCAATGCGCTGCCGTACACCGCCACGGGGAAAGTACGGCGCCTGGGGCTCGCATGAAACTCGGATACGACGTGCTCGAACTCGACCTGGCCACCGAAGCGGAGCGCATCGCGCGCCGCGTCCGCGAAATCCTGTCGCGCGACCTGTCGCGCCGCGGGCTCGTGGTCGCGATGTCGGGCGGCATCGACAGCTCGGTCTGCGCTGCGCTCGCGGTGCGCGCCGTCGGCAAGGACAAGGTTTTCGGCCTGCTGCTCCCGGAGCAGGATTCCTCGAGCGGCAGCGGCGACCGCGGCCGGCAGCTCGCAACCCATCTCGGCATCGAATGCGAACGCGTGGACATCGCGCCGACGCTCGCAGCGATCGGCTGCTACCGCTGGCGCGACGAGGCGATTCGTCGGGTGTTTCCCGACTATGACGGCAGCTGGAAGAACAAGATCGTCATCAGCGGCGGACTCGAAGGCCAGGTGAACCATTTCAACCTGGTCGTGCAGACGCCAGCCGGCGAAACGAAAGAGGCACGCCTGGGGCTGCGCGAATACCTGCAGATCGTCGCCGCGACGAACTTCAAGCAGCGCATCCGCAAGACGGTCGAGTATTTCCATGCCGACCGGCTCAACTACGCCGTGGTCGGCACGCCGAACCGGCTCGAGTACGACCAGGGATTCTTCGTCAAGAACGGCGACGGCAGCGCCGACGTCAAGCCGATCGCTCACCTGTACAAGACGCAGGTTTATGCGATGGCCCGACACTTGAAGCTGCCCGAGGAAGTCTGCTCGGCGACGCCGACGACCGATACGTACAGCCTGGCGCAGGGCCAGGATGAGTTCTATTTCGCGTTGCCCTACCGGCAAATGG
>JANNKZ010000296.1:0-2231 GCA_031396515.1 Gammaproteobacteria bacterium | reverse complement strand
GGTCCGGCTTCGCACTGACGGCGTCGCGCCACAACCGCTGACGTTCACGATCGACCAGCCCGCTCGGCTGTCGGTCGACCTGCCCGACGTGGCGCTCGCCCTCGACAACCGGCGCATCGACGTCGACGCGGGCGGCGTGGATACGATCGTCGCGGCGGAGGCCTCCGGCCGCACCCGGGTCGTGTTCAACCTCGACGCGCTGGTGCCGTATTCGGCCCAGGCCGACGGCGACAGCGTGATCGTAACGCTCGGCGCGGCCGGCGGCGGCGCAACCGCTTCGGCGAGCGCGACGGCCCCGGCCTCGTCCGGCGGCTCGCGCACGATCACCGGTGTCGACTTCCGCCGCTCGCCGGACGGCGCGGGCCGCGTGGTCGTGCAGCTGTCGGATCCGTCGACCCCGGCCAGCCTCAAGCAGGAAGGCAACAAGATCATCGTGGACTTCACCGGCGTCGCCATCGGCGAGCAGTTGATGAAGCGCTACGACGTCGTCGATTTCGCGACGCCGGTGACGATGTTCGACGCGATGCGCGTCGGCGACAGCACCCGGCTGGTCGTGACGGCGACCGGCGACTTCGAGCAGATCGCCTACCAGACCGACAACCAGTACGTGGTCGAGATCAAGCAGCGCCCGCGCGCGGTCGCCGCAGTCCGCGAGGCGGACCGCGTCTACACGGGCGAACGCCTGACACTGAACTTCCAGGACATCGACGTGCGACCGCTGCTGCAGCTGCTCGCCGACACCAGCGGACAGAACATCGAGGTGTCCGACTCGGTCAAGGGCCGAGTCACACTGCGTCTGCAGAACGTCCCCTGGGACCAGGCGCTCGATATCGTCCTGCGCACCAAGGGCCTCGCCATGCGCCGCAAGGACAACGTGATCCTGGTGGCGCCGCAGACGGAGCTCGCCGCGCAGGAGAAAGCGGAGCTCGAAGCGCAGAAGGAGATCCAGGAGCTGGCGCCGCTGCGCACCGAGTTCCTGACCGTCAACTACGCGAAAGCGGGCGAGATCGCGCGCCTGGTCAAGTCGGCGGGCGGCGGTTCGCTGCTGTCCGAGCGCGGCAACGTGTCCACGGACGAGCGTACCAACACGCTGCTCGTGCAGGACACGGCGGAGAACCTGACGGCGATCCGCAACATGGTCACGACGCTCGACATCCCGGTGCGCCAGGTGCTCATCGAGGCGCGCATCGTGATCGTGGCCGACGATTTCAGCCGCGACCTCGGCGTGCGCATGGGCTTCACCCGCGTGTCCGACGACGTGCGCGACCTGTTTGCGATCAGCGGCAGCGCGCAGTCCACGGACACGATCATGGGCTCGGCGCTCGACAACCTGGCCTCCACCGGCCAGCCGTTCCCGGTCAACGTGCCGTTCGGCAACTTCGACCGCTACAACGTGAACATGCCGGTCGCGAATCCCGCGGGCCGCATCGCGCTGTCGATCCTCGATTTCGACGACTTCCTGATCGACCTCGAGCTGTCGGCCGCGCAGAACGAAGGCCGCGGCGAGATCAAGTCGACGCCGCGCGTCATCACGGCGAACCAGCGCGAGGCGATCATCGAGCAGGGCGTCGAGATCCCGTACCAGGAATCGGCCTCGTCCGGCGCGACGACCACGCAGTTCAAGAAAGCCGTGCTGTCGCTCAAGGTGACGCCGCAGATTACGCCGGATGACCGCGTGATCCTCGATCTCGTCGTCACCAAGGACAGCGTCGGCCAGTTGGTGCCGTCGGCGACGGGCGGCTTCGTGCCCTCGATCGACACGCGCAACATCCAGACCCAGGTGCTCGTGAAGGACGGCCAGACGGTCGTGCTGGGCGGCATCATGGAGACGGAGCGCCGCGACAGCGTCAAGAAGGTGCCGCTGCTCGGCGACGTGCCGTTCATTGGCAACCTGTTCAAGTCCACGAACAAGATCAACAACCGCGACGAGCTCCTGATCTTCATCACGCCGAAGATCCTGCGCGAGGGCTCGAGCATCGACTGAGCAAGGCGCCCGGCTTGCGTCCGGGACCGGTTCCCATGCACAGTCAAACGGCCGCCTCCGGGCGGCCGTTTCTTTTAAGTGGCCTGTCCCCTTCAATTCAGGACCGTTCGCTTTAAAGTAGCGGTCGTGCGCAGCGTGTTTCTCGTTGGGCCGATGGGTGCGGGCAAGACGGCCGTCGGCCGCCAGCTCGCCCGCCGGCTCGGGCTGGAGTTCGCCGACAGCGATGCCGAGGTCGAGCGGCGCACGG
>JANNKZ010000292.1:0-2748 GCA_031396515.1 Gammaproteobacteria bacterium | reverse complement strand
GCCGCCGATCGCGTATTCCACCTGTGCCAGCGCCCCGAGCGTCTCGAAGCGTGTGACGTTTCCATTCAGGCGCGCCTCGGTCAGCGCGCGCTGGGCATCCAGATATTCGGCCGGCGACACCTGGCCGAGGTCGCGCTTCTTGGCGACGATCGCGTAGGCGGCGGTGGCCGCCTCGACGCGGCGGCTTGCGGTCGCGAGCGTGGCTTCCGCGACCTCGAGGTCGGAAATCGCTTCCTGCACCTCGATGCGGACCTGCTGCTCTGCGAGGGCGCGATTGGCCTCGAGCTCCGCCGTGCGCGCATGGGCGGCGCGGATCGCCGCGCGGTCGCCGCCGCCGCGGAACAGGTTGAAGCGCACGACGACCGAGGCGAGTACGTAGCTGTCCTGGTCCGCGTAGCCCCAGTCCTCGCCCTGGCTGCCGGCGTCCACCGCGAGCGAGAGCTGCGGCTTCATCGCGGCGCGCGCGGCGCGCTCGGACTCGCCGGCCGCAGCGACGCCCGCTTCGAGCTGGCGCAGCTCGCGGCGGCTGTCGAGAGCCGATTCTTCGAGCGCCGGGCCGCGCGAGGCGGGGATCCGGGCCGCGAGCCGCGGCAGGTCGGCATCGGCGACTGCAACCGCTTCCGGCTGGCGCGTGAGCGGGGCGTTGCAGAGCAGGTTCAGGTAGCGGCGCGCGAGCGATTCGGTCGCACGCGCCCGGTGCAACCGTTCCTCGATTCCCAGGCGCTCGGCCTCGGCGCGGAGCAGCAGGTCGCGCGTGACCTTGCCATTGCGGTGCAGGCTGTCGTTGACGCGCTCGTTCTCGCGCGCGAGGCCGAGCGTCGCCTCGAACACGCCGATCGCCTCGCGCGCAGCGAGCCAGCGGTAGTAAGCCTGGCGCACGTCGCGGGCGAGCCGCAGCCGGTAGGCCTCGAGTCCGAAGCGCGCGGCGTCGTAGCCGTGCGCGGCGCCGCGGCGCTCGGCCGAGATCCGCGCGTCGTAGAGCGGCTGCGTGAGGCGCACCACGGAATCCTGTTCGCGATCGCGCAGGAAACTGAAGCTGACGTTTTCGATCGGCGCGAACGGAGCCGGCTCGCCGTGCGCGGCCAGCAGGTCGTTCAGCGAGGCGTACACGGGGTTCAGCAGGTCGCCGACCGGGAACTCGATTTCGCGCCCGCCGTCGGCCTCCGAGTAGCGGAGCTGCAGATCGATGCTCGGCAGGAAGCGCGAGCGCGCGATGTCGAGCGCGGCGAGGCGCTGGTCCACGCCGGCCTGGACGGCGGTGAGGCCGAGATTCGATTCGAGCGCTTCGGCGACGAGCGCGTCCGCGAAGCGCTGAACATCAGGCGCTTGCGCCTGTGCAGTGGTCACTGCAATGAGACCCATCAGCATGAACGCGAACTGAGCAGATGTAGATTTGCTAGACATGTGTCAATTTTCAGGCAAAAAAACCCCGTGACCTATTTCGTCGCGAGCATGTAGCGAAGCATCACGAACGACCCTTCCATCAGCTGCGAGACCTCGACGCCCTGGCGCGCGATCTCCTGTGTCTTGTTCGTGCCGATCTGGATCAGGCCGTGCGTGAACGCCCAGAGCATCACGCAGACCTGCGCCGGATTGCCGATGTCCTTGCGGATCGAGCCGTCGGCCTGGCCTTGGAGCAGCGCCTTCACGATCACGGCCATCACGGCATCGCCGGCGGCCGCGCAGGCGTCCTCGGCCGGTTGGCCCGCCGCCTGGTGCGCGTGGAAGCGGCTGCAGGCGTCGAAACGGTAGGGCTTTTCCTGCTGGAACAGCACGTAGGCGCGGCCGATCGCGGTCACCTGGTCGATGCCGAGCGCGTGGCTCGCCGCCGCCTCGACGAATCGTTCGCGCAGCTCGAGGAGCGCACGCTCGGTGATCGCGTGCAGCAAGTCGTTCTTGTCGCGGAAGTAAACGTAGAGCAGGGCGCGCGACAGGCGCGCGCTCTTCGCGACGCGATCCATCGTGACGTCGTCCCAGCCGACGTCGGCGTAGAGCGTTTCGGCGGCGTCCACCATTTCGGCGCGGCGACGCTCTTTCTCTTCCTCACGGCGAATGGCCACATACGACATGTCGGCCACCCTACCTCTAGATTGACACCATGTCAATTATTGTACGCGTGTATAGTGTCATTGATCACTTGGGCCGCGCGCCTGCTGGGCGGGCCGGGCGAGGGAGCCCCGTCCGGCCGGGTAGCGCGGCGAATGCTAGTCAACCTGGTTGCGGCGTTCGCCGGATCGGAACGCGAAGACGTTTGCGGCCAGCTCGTTGAGACAGCGTTGGCACCGGCCCGCTCAGGGCACGGGCTCGTTCAGCAGCCCGTCCACGAGCGCGGTCAGCTCGCGATTCTGTTCTTCGTAGTGCACGCCGGTCGCGGGGCCCGCGAAACCTGTGTGGATGTTGCGTACCGTGCCCCGCCGATCGATCGCGAACATGGTCGGGTACGCCATGAACGCCGCGAGCTGCGGCAGCCGGTCGAGGATGTCCGTGGTCGTGCCGCCGATCAGGACCGGGTAGTCGATGCCGAACTTCGTGGCGAAGTCGCGCACCGCCTCGGACTGGGTCGCGAAATCCGGCGTGCGTTCGAACATGAGCTGGATCACTTCGAGCCCCTGGTCGCCGCGGCTCGCAAGCAGCTCCTTCAGGAACACGGCCTCGTCGTGGCAGTTCGGGCACCAGCTGCCGCCGACCGTGATCAGGACCACCTTGCCTTCGTAGCGCGCATCCGGAAACGCGTGCAGGGCGCCTTTC
>JANNKZ010000276.1:0-2390 GCA_031396515.1 Gammaproteobacteria bacterium | reverse complement strand
CGCATCGAACTCGCGCACGTCGGCGCCGGCGATGAAATTGCGGCCGGCGCCGCAGAGCACGATCGCGCGAACCGCAGCGTCGGCGTCGAGTGATTCGATCGCGGCGAGGAAGGCTTCGCGCACCGGCTGCGACAGCGCATTCACCGGCGGGTTGTCGAAGCAGACCACGGCGACGTCACCTGCCCGCTCGATCGAGACGGTTCCGGTCACGCGACGCGCTCGAGCGCGAGCGCGATGCCCTGCCCAACGCCGATGCACATCGTGCAGAGGGCGCGCCGCCCGCCCGTGCGGCCGAGCTGCCAGGTGGCGGTCGTCGCGAGCCGTGCGCCGCTCATGCCGAGCGGGTGGCCGAGCGCGATCGCGCCGCCGTTCGGGTTCACGTGGGCGGCGTCGTCCGGCAGGCCGAGCTGGCGCAGCACCGCGAGTCCCTGCGACGCGAACGCCTCATTCAACTCGATGACGTCCATATCGCCGATGCCAAGGCCGAGGCGTGCGAGCAATTTCTTCGTCGCCGGCGCCGGACCGATGCCCATGATCCGCGGTTCGACGCCCGCGACCGCGGCGCCGAGCACGCGCGTGCGCGGCGTGAGGCCGTGGCGCTTCGCGCCGCGCTCGCTCGCGAGCACGAGCGCGCAGGCGCCGTCGTTGACGCCCGAGGCCTTGCCGGCGGTGACCGTGCCGCCGGCGCGAAACGGCGTCGGCAGCCGGGCAAGCGCCTCGAGACTGGTCTCGCGCGGATGCTCGTCGCGCAGGACGATCGTGGCCTCTCCCTTCTTCGCCGGGATCGTGACCGGCACGATCTCCGCGGCCAGCGTGCCGTCGGCTTGCGCGCGCAATGCCCGCTGCTGGCTGCGCAGCGCAAAGGCATCCTGGTCGGCGCGCGACACGGCGAAGTCCGCCGCGACGTTCTCGCCCGTTTCCGGCATCGAGTCGACGCCGTACTGCTGCTTCATGAGCGGGTTGATGAAGCGCCAGCCGATCGTCGTGTCGAACATCTGCTGGTTGCGCGTGAAGGCGGCATCCGGCTTCGACAGCACATAAGGCGCGCGGCTCATGCTCTCGGCGCCGCCCGCAATCACGAGGTCGGCCTCGCCGCTACGGATCATGCGCGCGGCGATCGCGACCGCATCGAGGCCGGATCCGCAGAGTCGGTTGACCGTGACGCCCGGCGCCGAAACCGGCAGGCCCGCGAGCAGCGCCGCCATGCGGGCCAGGTTCCGGTTGTCCTCGCCCGCCTGGTTCGCGCAGCCGAGGATCACGTCGTCCAGCGCCTGCCAGTCCACGGACAGGTTGCGCTTCATGAGCGCGGCGAGCGGTACGGCCGCGAGATCGTCGGTGCGGACGGCGGACAGCACGCCGCCGTAGCGGCCGATGGGCGTGCGGATCGCGTCGCAGATGAAAGCGTCAGTCATCGATCAGTCTCCCGGCAATCTGGTGGCTGCGGCCGCGGAACATCGCGACCGTCTCGTCGCGCTGGTTGCGCACGTCGATCTCGTAGATCCCGGCGCGGCCGGCGCGCCAGCGCTCGGTCGCGACCGCGCGGAGCAGGTCGCCTTCGCCGGCAGGCAGCAGGAATTCGATGGCGGCGCCGGCAGCGACGGTATTGTCGCCGTGGGAATTACAGGCGAAGGCGAATGCACTGTCGGCCAACGTGAAGATCAACCCGCCGTGGCAGACACGGTGGCCGTTGACCATGTCCGGCCGCACGGTCATCGTCACGGTCGCCCGCCCGGGCCCGCAGGATTCGACAGTCATGCCGAGCGCCTGCGACGCGCGATCGCCGCCGTACAGCGTCTGCGTCGCGCGCTCCGCCAGGCGCTGCCTGCCGTCGGCATCGACTGCCATGGGTTCGTCGCTCATTGGTCGTAGCTGATCTCGAGCGCCGGACTCGTCGGCCGCGCCTGGCAGCAGAGAATATAGCCTGCCTCGACTTCCCAATCCTCGAGCGCGACATTGTGCTCCATCGTCGCGCTGCCGCTGACGAGCCTGGCGCGGCAGGTCGAACAGACGCCGGCACGGCAGGAGAACGGCAGGTCGAGTCCGGCGCGGCCTGCGGCATCGAGGATCAATTCGTCGGGCTGCATCGTAAACTTGCGGCGGCGCCCGTCCATGACCACCGTGACCGAGGCGCCGCCGGCCGATTCGGCCGGTGCCGCCCGCGTGACGGCGGGCGCAGCGTCGCCGCCGGCGGCCGCGGCGAAATGCTCGACGTGCACGCGGCCGGTCGCGCCAAGCGTTGTGAGCGCGGTCTGCACCTCGTCCGACATCGTGCCCGGCCCGCAGAGGAAGAATTCATCGGCAGCGGCGACCGCGAGGCCGTGCCTTGCGAACTCCCCCACGCGCGCCGCATCGATGCGGCCGTTGAAGAGCTCGACGTCCTGCGGCTCGCG
>JANNKZ010000273.1:0-3083 GCA_031396515.1 Gammaproteobacteria bacterium | reverse complement strand
TGCACGTGCACGTGAGCCTGATGGACGAATCGGGCCGGAACGTATTCGCGAGCAAGAACGCGGCACAGCCGATTTCGGCGACGCTGCGCCACGCGATCGGCGGCCTCGCCGCAGCCATGCCGGAATCCATGGCGATCTTCGCGCCGACCGCGAACTCCTACCGACGTTACCGTCCTGGCGTGTTCGTGCCGCTGGCGCCGAACTGGGGGCGCAATCACCGGGGCGTGGCGCTTCGCGTTCCACTGTCGGCGCTCGAGGACACGCGCGTCGAGCACCGGCCGGGCGGATCCGACGGCAATCCCTATCTCGTGCTCGCGGCGATCCTCGCCGGCATCCACCACGGAATTGCGAACAAGATCGATCCGGGCCCGATGGTCGAGCCCGGCACGGTAATCGACGAGAAAGTGGAACTGCCGGTGCGCTGGGAAGCGGCGCTAGACGCGTTCGACGCAGGACGCGTGCTGCCGAAATACCTCGGCGAGCGCTATCACAAACTGTACGCGACCTGCCGCCGGGAGGAATGCGACCGAATCCACTCGGAGATCCCGGATCGGGACTACGAGTGGTATCTACGTGCGGTATAGGGCCTGGCGTTTCATCTTTAGCCCAATGCAATTGTTGCTGATACGTTCGACGTTTCCGCGGAAACGTTTTTCCCACGCTCGTCGCGCCGCAGCAGCCATTCGACCGCCAACTCGACATTGAACTCCTCGCCCGTCCAGCCGGCGACGGCGGTTCGCGGCGTGGTCCGGATCGGCTGATTCGCTATCAGGTCCTCCCAGTTCGCGGCCGAAGGTTGCGGACTGTCGAAACTCTAGCCATTCGATCGCGCAGGACACGCGGTGCACGCGCGGCCGCCAGCTCGCCATCTCCGCGGCGCGGTCGAGCACAGCGAGCGTCCGCCACAGCCGCTTCGTCGAGCGCGGATTCCTTGAAGAGGCAGGTCGGACCGTAGCCGGTCGTGCGCCAAAAGCCGACCGGAGCCGGCGATGCCACGTGGACGTACTCGACGCGACGATCGGGAAAATCGTAGGGCAGCTCCGTCATGCCTTGCACGACCGACCAGTCGTATCCCTTGGCCTTGACCTCGGCCGGGTCCGGCCGAAGGGGTGATATCGTGCGGCGGTGAACAAAGCCCCTGCACTCGCGATCCTCGCTGCGTCCTGCTTCGCATCGCCCGCCGCGGCACAACCGGATCCGGAGGTCGCCGACGCGGCAATCCGCGCGTTTCTGGCGCAACACCAGATCCCCGCCGCGCACGTCACCCTTCGGCGCGGCGACCGGGTCATCTTGCAGCGCGGCTACGGATCCTCGGTTCCTGAAGGAGCCGCACCGGACGCGACCTCGATGTTCCCGGTCGGCTCCATCTCCAAGCAGTTCACGGCGGCCGCAATCCTCGCGCTGGCCGACGAAGGCAAGCTGCGCCTCGAAGCGCCGATCTGCGAGTACTTGCCTGAATGGTTTGCGGGCGACCCTGACCTTCGCATCACGCACCTGCTCTCGCAGACTTCCGGACTTGCGGACTTCCTCTGGCTGGACGGTTACCGGCCGCTGGCGGACGATGTCGCGACGCCCATCGCTGCTTACGTGGCACTCGCGGCCGCTGCGCCGCGCCGCTTCGCGCCCGGCACGCGCTGGGCGTACAGCAACACCAACTACAAGGCACTGGCGCTGATTGCCGAGCGCGTCACTGGCCAGCCGTTTGACGACGTGCTCGCTGGCCGCGTGCTGGAACCCGCACGCATCGACGGCATCGTGCCCTGTCATCGCCTGCGGCCCGAACAGTTCGTGCCCGGAGTCAATGCCGGCGGCAAGCCCATCCCGCTTGATGCCAGCGCTGCCGCCTATGTCGGCGATGGCGGCCTGTGCGCCAGCGCGGCGGCACTGTCGAAGTGGCTTCGCCTCGTCCAGGCATCGTCTGACACGAAATGGTCTGGGCTCATGCAGACAAGCGTGCTCGCGGACGGTACCCGCGTTCCTTACGGCTTCGGCCTCTCGACGCGAGAGTTCATCGGCAATGCGATGGTGTGGCACGGCGGCAACGTTGACAGCCACAGTTCCCTCGTCGCGTACTTGCCCGAATCGGATCTCGGCATCGTGCTGCTGACCGCGCGGGGATTCGTCTGGCTGACGGAATTGCTGCCCGCGCTGATTGGCGTAGGCCCGCCCGCCCGAACCACCACGCAAGGCGTGCCGCCTTTCGGCAATTTCGAGGACGGCCTCTTTGCGTTCGCCATCACTCCCGACGGTGAGGCACTGCAGGTCGAGATCGACCTCATAGGAAAGTTCCGATTCGTTCCCGCGGGGCCGGGCGAGTACATCGCAGAGGAACTGCCGGCCACTTTCCGCCTGCGCTTGCCTGCGGACGGATCGCGCGATCGCTTCGAGCTCGATTGGGGCGAATTCCGGTCCTACGCGAAGCGCGTGAAAGACTAGGAACGGGCCTCAGAACGCCAGCGTGGCGTTCCGCTCCGCCATCGTTCCTTTCGCCGGCGCCTGTACGAGCCGCGCGACCGGGATGCGTTCACGGATCCAGTCCTGGAAGCCGGCGAGCACGATCTCCTTGTCCGACAGGATGCCCTGGCTGTAGGCGCCCGACTCCAGGCCGAGCTGCACCTGGCGGGTCAGCAGCTCGTCTTCACGCTGCACGCGCGCATTCAGGCGTGAGCACAGAAAGCGTGCCGCCTTCATCTCGCGGCGGTCGTCCGGGAAACCGAAGGAACGCGCCTTGATCAGCGTGCGGCCCGGGCCGAGCGGCAGCACGACGAAGTAATCGAGCCATTCCGGATAGATGTCGAAGTACACATTCGGGAACAGGCCGAAGTAGGTCCAGCGGCGGCGCATATCCTCCGGCAGGTGCTCGATCACCGGCAGGAATTTCGCATAGCGCTCCGCACTCCAGGACTTGAGCGGCTTTTCGCGCATGCGATGCGAGAGGCGCATGGTGCCGCCCGGGAAGATGTCGCGGTCGTACTTCGCCTCCATCAGCGCCGACAGGCCCGGGTGGCCGATCGGGAAGTGGTAGTCCTCGACATAGTTCTCGACCACGTTCTTCCAGTCGATTTCGAGCTCGTGCGTCCAGA
>JANNKZ010000268.1:0-1628 GCA_031396515.1 Gammaproteobacteria bacterium | reverse complement strand
GCTGGACGCCGTGACTTCCTCGCCGCGCGCGAAGCGGTAGGCGTCCTCGATGCCGAGGCGATTGCCGAATGCGCCTGCATCCATCGACATGGAAGTGTGCAGGTGGGTGTCGCCGTAGAACACGCGCGTCGGGTAACCGGCGCTCGCCACGGTTGCGGTCGCGGCCGCGTCACCGGATTTCGGCGCAGCAGCCTGTTCGGGTTCTTTCTTCGAGCATCCGGCAAACAATGCCGATGCGACCAATCCGAGCATCCAGGCGGATGCGAGTTGCGAAGTACGCATGACCCTCTCCCATATCGACCGAAACTCCGGGGACGTAGTCTAGCTAACTGCTGAAGCGAATTAGTACCTCGTAGCAAGGATAGGGCGGATTTCGCCCGGTCACGGGATTCACTGGACCTCCACCGTGGCCCCATTGCTTGACCTGTTCACAGGCGGGGAGCAGGCTACTGGACGGACACGGGGGATCAGCGATGTATGCGAGACGAATGATCGCGAGGGCCAAGCACGCGGGCGGCGCGCTGCTGCTCGGTCTCGGGCTCGCACCGCAGCTCTCGCAGGCGCAGGCCTGGCTTCCCGAGAAAGGCAGCTACGGCTTCGGGTTCGACTTCGCCAACTCGCTCAACGAGAAGCACTACACCAAGACCGGCGCGGAAATCGACGTCGGCCATACGGATCTCGAGGTCTACAGTCTCTCAGGCAGCTACAGTCCGAGCGACCGTGTACTGATCAATGCCTCATTGCCTTTCGTCAACACCCGGCACCGGGGCGCGGGGGGCGGCGGCCACGATACCGAGGTCGACGACGGCAGTTGGCACGGAACCGTCACGGACCTCCAGCTCTCGGTGCATTTCCAGGTCACGGATGGCCCGGTCGCCTTTGCACCTTATGTCGGCGTGATCATCCCGACCAACAATTACGAGTCTTTCGGTCACTCCGCGCCGGGTCGCAGGCTTGATGAATACTGGGTCGGCTTCTACGCCGTCACCAGCCTCAACGAATGGATCCCGCGAACCTACGTGCAGGTCCGCGCCAACTATGCCTTCGTCGAAGAAGTGCTGGGCATTGCGCACGACCGCAAGAATGTGACGCTCGAGATCGGTCACTTCCTGACGGATCGATGGAGCCTGCGGGCCCTTGCCTCGCAACAGTGGACGGACGGCGGCGTCAGCGTGCCGGTGCCGGTGACCAGCCCGATCTTTCCGGTCCATGACCGGCTCGCTGCCGAGCAATTCATCAACGTGGGCGCCAGCGTTGGCTGGACGGTCAATGAGCGCATCAGCGTCTATGCCCTTTACATGGAGGCCATCGAAGGGACCAACGGCCACAAGCTGGAGCACCGCCTCTCGCTCGGCATGAGCTACGGCGTCGGCGGCCAGTGATCGCGGTTCGCGCGACGCAATTCGAAACTGATTTCGCCGCTCGCCATGATTCCCGCGCGCTGCCATCCCGCGGATTCGTAGAATCGTTCGGCGCGCGTGCCGGCCTCGGTCGAGAGCCACAGGCGATCCAGTCCCTGGCTCCAGAGCCATGCGACCATGGCATCGTGCAGGCGACGGCCGTGGCCGCGGCCTTCATGGTCCGGATCGACGAACAGTGCCCAGATGTTGCCGGTCTGCGCATTGCCG
>JANNKZ010000234.1:0-5592 GCA_031396515.1 Gammaproteobacteria bacterium | reverse complement strand
GCGTAGGCCGGCAGCGACTGGAGCGCCCTGCGAGCTGCGGGCGTTGAGGTGTGGTTTGACCGAAGCGAGCTGCGCGGGGGAGACGCCTGGGATTCGCAGATCAAGAAGCAGATCCACGATTGCGCGCTATTTGTGCCGCTGATCTCGGCTCACACCAACGCGCTGATTGAGGGTTACTTCCGCGGTGAATGGAACCTCGCCACGCGGCGGCTGCTGAACCGAGCGCATGACGCGGCTTTCCTGATGCCCGTGGTGATTGACGAGACCCGTGAAGCCGATGCGCGTGTCCCCGAGGAATTCCTGCAGGCCCAGTGGACTTGGCTGCCGGGCGGTGAGACGCCGCCTGAGTTTGCTCGGCATGGCAAGGAGCGAGTCACCGATCCGGTGTTCGATCGTGCTCTCGGTCCCTTCTCGCACGCTGGAGACTCTCAGTATCGTGCTGCCGGGAATTTCACTGCCACGCCATGTTGAATATCGGCACCCCGCTGATGTGGGCGCTGTTCGCGGCCTTCGTGCTCGTCGCGTTACTGGTCGATTTCTATGCGATGAACCGGCAGGGCGCGCACAAAGTGTCAACCGGAGAAGCCGCAGTCTGGTCGGTAATCTGGGTCGCCGTGTCGCTCGTGTTTGTCGCCCTGTTGTGGTGGTACCTGGGCGGAACCAGCGGACACGTGACGGACCGGAACATGGCGAACGTCAAGGCGCTCGAGTTCATCACCGGCTATCTGGTCGAGAAAGCACTGGCGGTGGACAACGTCTTCGTGTTCCTGATGGTGTTCACGTATTTCGCGGTGCCGGCGGAGTTTCAGAAACGCGTGTTGATGATTGGCATCCTCGGCGCCCTGGTGCTGCGCGCCGTGATGATCCTGGTCGGCGCCTGGCTGATCGCGCGTTTCCACTGGGTCCTGTACCTGTTCGGCGCCTTCCTGGTGTTCACCGGCGTGAAGATGTGGTGGGCCGCGGGACTGGAGCCGGACCTGGAGTCGAACCCGGCGTTGAAGTGGATTCGCCGGCACATGCGGATCACGCCGCACTTCGACGGCGAGAAGTTCTTCACCATCGTCAACGGCGTAAAGACTGCCACGCCGTTATTCCTGGTGATCCTGCTAATCGGTGTTGTCGACGTCGTGTTCGCCGTGGATTCCATCCCAGCCATTTTCGCGATCACGACCGATCCATTCATCGTCTTGACGTCAAATGTCTTCGCGATTCTCGGTCTGCGCGCGATGTACTTCCTGCTCGCCGGCCTGCACGAGCGGTTTCATCTGCTCACTTACGGTCTGGCAATCGTGCTGATCCTGATCGGCGGGAAAATGCTGCTGATCGACGTCTACAAGATCCCGGTGGCGTGGTCGCTGGTGGCCACCGCCACCGTGCTGGCAGCGACCATGCTGCTGTCGCTGTGCATCCCGGCCCGCGGATACACCGGAAGCGCCTACCCCTTCCGCGCCAGGCCCGGCAAAGGCGGGAATGGGGCGAAGGAGACCAGTTAGACCGATGTCCGGAGACGAAGAGGCACACACCCGGTTGATCCTTGACGAGGTGCGCGCGTTGCGACGTGGGATCGAGGCGGTCGTTGAAATGTCCGAGCAGTGGGGCGCGCGGCTTTCCCGCGACGCCTTGCCGGATGCGCTGCTGTCGTCGTCCCGGCGCGGCGATGAAGCGCATCATCCCGGAATTTACGCGCCGGTGTTCCCCCGCGGCACGCCCAAGACGCAGATCAACGACGAGCTGAGACGCCACCACCGCCGCTACCCGCTGCGCATCACGGGGCCGCCGTCTCACGACCCCGCTGCCAGACTGCTGTCCCTCGACGGGGCATAGTTCCATGTCCACGCTCGACCCCGTCGTGCTGTTTTTCGTGCTAGGGGTGGCAGCCGGCCTCGCGCGCGCGGACCTGCGTCTGCCACCGGCGATTTACGATTTCGTGAGCATGCTTCTGCTGCTCTCGATCGGAATGAAAGGCGGCGTGGAACTTGCACGGCACTCTTCCAGCCGCCTAGCAGCGGAACTCGCCGCCGTCATCGCGATGGGTATGGCTCTCGCTTTGCTTGCATTTATTGTGCTCCGCTATTTGGGGCGCTTCGACCGCGCAAACGCAGCGGCGATTGCTGCTCACTACGGGTCGGTGAGTGTCGGGACGTTTGCGGTCGGCGTGGCTTACCTTGGGCGTGCCGGAATCAGCTACGAACCGCAGATGATCCTGTTTCTCGTCGTGCTGGAGGTGCCCGCCATTCTGATTGGCGTTGTACTCGCGCGCGGGTTCGGACCTGGCACCGAATGGGGCCGGCTGCTGCACGAGGTGTTCCTCGGCCGAGGCGTCTTCCTGCTACTGGGGGGTCTCGCGATCGGCTGGGCCGCCGGGCAAGACGGGCTCGAGGGCCTCTCGCCGCTTTTCGTCGATCTCTTCAAGGGCGTCCTGGCTCTCTTCCTCCTCGAGATGGGGCTGATCGCGACTGAGCACATGGGAGGATTTCGCCGGCACGGCGCGCTTCTGGCGACTTTTGCTCTCGTCGCGCCAGTCGTGTTCGGAGCTATCGGTGCCGTCGTGGGTTTCGCAATCGGCCTGTCGATCGGCGGCACCGTCCTGCTTGCCACGCTGGCAGCTAGCGCTTCGTATATCGCCGCGCCCGCGGCGATGCGCACGGCTATTCCGCAGGCCAACCCTGCTTTGTCGCTGACGGCGGCGTTGGCCATCTCTTTCCCTTTCAACATCCTGGTTGGCATCCCGCTTTACAGTCGCATCGCCCATTGGCTACATGCCTGAAAGGACACAAGGAAAGGTCTGCCTATGGAGCACCCGACTCGCAAGCTCGTAACGATTATTACTGAGGCCGCGTTGGAACGAGATCTGACCCGGGACCTCGAACTCCTGGGGATCGACGGTTACACGTTCAGCGACGCCCGCGGGCGAGGCACCCGCGGGCGACGGGCGTCAACCTGGGAGCACAACCAGAATGTTCGCCTGGAAGTGCTTTGCGACGCGGCACTTGCCGCACGACTCATCGAGCATCTACGGCAACGCTACTACGACGACTACGCCATGGTGCTGTGGCTACAAGACGTAGAGGTGCTGCGGCCGGAGAAGTTTCGCTGACGGGGCGGAGCGCCAAGGCCGAAGCCCACCCACGTCCTCCCGATCCGGCCGCGCTAAACTCCCGGTAACGCCGAACGAGCGGCCGGAAGGGATACGTCATGGCCAAGCGATCTAAGGACACGCCCCACTCGCCCCTGCAGCGCGAGACGGAACGCCTCACGCCCGCCCCGCCCGGGCGGAAGCGCCCCAAGCTCGGTCCGGACCGCAGTCCGCAGCGCGACCCACGCAATACGCCTGCTAAGGAGTAGCGGACCGCCCGCGTTAGACGTCGCCGGGGCAACGATCAGCCCGCGGTGTAACTAGCGGCAAGGCAAGTTCGGCTTGGATTGCGGCCGTCAGCGCGTTGCGTCGGGCGCTCTCACAGGGCGATACCGCTCGCATGAGGTTAATTCCGCGAGCCTGCGCAGCGGACCAGGCACCTTCCGACGGCGGCACCGGGATTAACGGTTCGGGATGTCGGCGGACATTGCAGGGCATGACATTCACCGTAACGCATCGAGTTCAATCGGACGAGGCGATCCTTGCGCTCGGGGTCTGCCTTCCAGCCAAGAATTCAGCCATCAACTGTCGAGCAACGCTCTCGCGCGTCAGTCCACCAACCTGAGTCGCAAACGGGCAGGAAACCTTTCCACGGTCTTTCCAATCCATTCTGATAAACGGGCATCAACCGGCACCGACCAGGGCAGGACATGCGTCTAAGGTTTTGATTCACTGACAGTGGGTTCTAATGCCTCTTCAATGTCCTCGTTGACATGGTAGGGGTCACAGGTTCAATCCCTGTCGCGCCCACCACGATTCGCGGCCCGATTCTCACCTTCGGGCGGTGCGGCTATCTGGGACGTCATAGGCATTACGATTCTCCGACCACCTGCGCGCAGCTCCGAGCAGTCGGTCGAATTCGTCATTGATGAGTTGGTAGCACTCGCATGCCGCCGCCTCGAGCCCCTTGCGATCCAGCACGGTGATCACGCCACGGTTATAGCGAATGAGTTTGCGATCCTGCAGCGCCCGCGCAGTTAACGTGACGGTGGGGCGCCTGACTCCCAACATCAATCCGAGAAATTCATGCGTCAGCCGGAACGCGTCGCTGGGCACTCGATCGCGCGTCTGTAGAAGCCACCGGGCGCAACGCTGCTCCACCGAATGATGACAATTGCACGAGGAGCATTGCGCGATCTGCGTGAGCAATGCCTGCGTGTACAACAGGAGCACTCGTGTGAGTGAGGGCTCGCGTTTCAAGTGATCCTGGAACGCCGCAGCCTTCAAGTGCAAGCCTACTCCTGGCACTTGCATGAAGACTTCCACGACAGCTCTCTTCCCTCCAAGAAAAAGCGGCAATCCGACCATCCCTTCGCAACCGACGGTCGCGACCTCGACGGAAGCGCCCGAGTCGCCCATCGCGATCATCGAGGCCACGCCAAGCACCGGGAAGACGACCTGTTCGAGACGCTGGGCTCGGGGCTGAAGCACTTGCCGCATCTTGAGGGGCTGGAAGTCGAGGTCGGGAATGATGCGATCGAGCGTCGCTCGCGGCAGGCTTGCCAAAATGCGGTTTGCTTTTGCGACGCGAAGACTGGCGGTCGTCATGGCGGCTCCTGGGAAGTATCCGCCGTGCACCTCCACGACTACGGATCGGCTTGCGTTTGGGAAAGCTGCAGTCGCAGCTTAACCTCCACTTTGGCGGAGGGACTGTAATCTACCGTACCGACAGTCGGTCAGCATGCGTGTAGCGTTGTGTCGGTCAGAGCCGGCCAATTGGGTGGATGCCATACGCCCGCACTCGCATATACCAGCTGATCGCGAATCCGGTGTCACTACCAAGTCTGGCCGCGTGGGATCAAAACCAATCGAAACGAAGCGCGTAAGGGACGTCATCGGCAATCCCGAGTCCTGGCCGAACTACTTGCGGGTAGGCGGCGAAGGCCCGAGCGATTTTCGAGGAGCAACGATTTCCGAGGTGATTGTTGCGGGCAACGAAGTCGCGGTTTGCACGACCGGCGGTGCATGCGGTGCAACCTTCTCGGTCTTCAGAATCGCTGACGAGGAATTACGTAATCGAGTCGCGCGAGCCTTGCGACCTGGCTTGGACGTCTATCGGGCTGCCGCCGACGAAATCTAAAGGCGGGCATTTCCTTCCCGATCTACGGTTATCTGCCGGCACCCACGACGCCAATTGCGACCTGTGGCTAGCTTGAAGTGTCACCGATCTGAAATATTGCTAGCGTAGTTTCCCTGCGTTTGGAGGGAATCGCATGACCGCATCCGTTTACAACGTGCTCTTTCTCTGCACCGGCAACTCGGCGCGCAGCATTTTCGCCGAGAGCGTCCTCAATCACTTCGGCGCCGGACACTTTGCCGGATTCAGCGCGGGCAGCCAGCCGAGGGGCGAGGTGCATCCGCTGGCGCTGAAGGTGTTGCGTGACGCGGGTTTGCCGACAACCGGCCTGCACAGCAAGGGCTGGGATGAATTTGCTGCTCAGGGTGCGACGCATTTC
>JANNKZ010000230.1:0-8524 GCA_031396515.1 Gammaproteobacteria bacterium | reverse complement strand
CCATGACCAGGATGCCCATCTCGGCCGCCGTGATGGCGGTCGAGATGGTCTCGAGGTCCCGCAACTCGCCGACCAGGATGACGTCGGGATCCTCGCGCAAGGCCGACAGCAGCGCGCTCGCGAAGGATGCGGCATGCATGCCGATCTCGCGCTGGCTGATCAGGCAGTTCTTGCGCGGGTGCACGAACTCGATCGGGTCCTCGATCGTCAGGATATGGCCCTTCAGCCGGATATTGAGGTCGTCGATCATCGCCGCGAGCGTCGTCGACTTGCCCGAGCCGGTCTTGCCGGTGACGAGGATCAGGCCGTTCGAGATCTTGCAGAGGTTGCGCACCGGCTCCGGCATCTTGAGCTGCTCGAGCGACTGCGCCTTGGACGGAATGGCGCGGAACACGCCGCCCATGCCGTTCAGGTGGCGCATCACGTTGCAGCGAAAGCGCGCGATACCTTCGAGCGTATAGGCGAAGTCGGTGCCGTCGCGGGACTCGAAGCGCTCGACCGCCTTGCGCGGCATGATCTCGTACAGCGCCTCGCGCACGAAGTCGGGCGTCAGGCGCTCGTTGCGCAGGCTCGACAGCTTGCCGTACAGCCGGATGCGCGGCGGGTCGCCCGCCATGAAGTGCAGGTCCGAGCCATCCTTGGCCAGGACCTCCTGCAGGAATTCGTCAATGCGCGCCACGCCGGGCTCCCGTCATTCCATCATCTCGATCTTCGGCAGCAGGCTGCGGTCCACCACGTACTTCGAGAACAGGCGCTTGTCGCTGGCGAAGTTGTAGGCGTCGTCCGGGTCGACTTCCTTCGCCTTGATTGCGCGCAGCAGCGCCTGGTCGAGCAGCTCCATGCCGACGTCCCTGCCGGTCTGCAGCTGGGCGGGAATCTGGTGCGTCTGGTCGGTCTGGATCAGTTTCGCGATCGCGCGGTTCATCAACATGATTTCGCAGATCGCCCGCCGGCCGCGGTTCTCCGGCCGCTTGACCAGCACCTGCGTGATCACCGCGATCAGGCTCTGCCCGAGGAAGCTCTTGGTCTGCTCGCGTTCGTCGGCGGGCAGCGCATCGATCATGCGGTCGATGGTCTTGACCGCGCTCGTGGTGTGCAGGGTGCCGAGCACGAGGTGGCCCGTCTCGGCGGCGGTCATCGCCATCGAGATTGTTTCGGCGTCGCGCAACTCGCCCACCAGGATCACGTCGGGGTCCTCGCGCATCGCGGCGCGCACGCCTTCGGCGAAGGAGGGCAGGTGCGTGCCGAGCTCGCGCTGCACCACCTGGCACTGCTTGCTGCGGTGGACGAACTCGATCGGGTCCTCCAGGCTGATGATGTTGACCGGCCGCGTCGTGTTCAGCAGGTCGATCATGGCGGCGAGCGTCGTCGACTTGCCGGTGCCGGTCGAGCCGGTGACGAGGATCATCCCCTGGTGGTAGTCGCAGAGCTTCTTGATCAGCGGCGGCAGGGACAGGGAATCGAGTGTCGGCACCTCGGCCGGGATCGAGCGGAACACGGCGCCGACGCCGGAGTCCTTGCGGAACACGTTGACCCGGAACCGGCCGCCGTCCTCGGAGACGTAGGAAAAATCCACGTCCTGGCCGGAGCGGAACCGCTCCGCAAGTGTCTTCGTCAGGATCTCGGTGACGTAGGACTCGAGCTCGGGGCCGGCGAGTTCCCGGAACCGGATCGGCACCAGGTCGCCGTTCATGCGCAGCATCGGCGGCACGCCGACGGCCAGGTGGACGTCAGAGCATCCCTGGGTCGATCCGAGCTTCAAAAATGCGTCGATGCGCGGCATTGCCGCGCGAGTGAATCACAAGAATCGCTCCAGCGCCACATGCACCTCTTCCATCGAGGCGTAGCGCTTCTCCTTTTCCACGGCCATGCACTTCATGACCACGTCCGAGACGCCTTGCGGCAGCGCCGGGTTCAGCTCGATCGGCGGCCGGGCCCGGCCCTGGACGTGCTGGTACATGACCGACATGTGGTCGCCGCGGTGGTAGGGCGGCGTGCCGGTCAGCATCTCGTACATGATCACGCCGAGCGAATAGATGTCGGCGCGCTCGTCCACCTTCTTGCCCAGGATCTGCTCCGGCGCCATGTACTTCGGCGAGCCGATCACGTAGCCGGTCTTGGTGAGCTGCGTGTCGCCCTGGTGCTGCGCCGCGGCCACGCCGAAGTCCACGATCTTGACCACGCCCTCGTCGTTGATCAGCACATTCGCGGGCTTCAGGTCGCGATGAACGATGCCAACCTGGTGCGCCACCGTCATGCCTTTCGCGACATCCATGCCGAGGCGGATCGCGCGCCGGAGCGCGAGCGGCTTGCCGTCGGTCACCTCGCCGCCCAGCGTGTGCGACGGGAAATATTCCATCGAGATCGCGTAGAGCCCGCGAATGTGCAGGAAGTCGTAGATGCGGATCACGTTCGGGTGCGTGATCTTGCGGCTGTAGCGCAGCTCGTGCACGAAGCGCTGCATCATCTCCTCATCCTGCGAGATGTTCGGATTCAGGAATTTGAGGATCAGGCGCTCGTCGACGACGGTGTCTTCCATGAGGAGCACGGTGCCGAACGCGCCGCGGCCGATGCGCTCGATGTACTTGTAGCGACCTTCGATGATGTCGCCGGGCTTCAGGGTCCCGATGTCGAGCCGCGGCTGAGCCTCCACCTGCTTCATGATCGCGGACACGTCCGCGGACTCCAGCAGCATGGTGCGCTGCTGGTCGGCCAGCGTCGGCGTCGTGCCGCCGGCCTTGCCGGGCTGGCCGGCGATCGTGGTGCTGCCGAAGCGGTTCTCGAGGTCGGACAGCGCGCGCACCGCCGCGCCTGCGACCGACTGGTCCGCCAGCGTGGCGAATGGCGCGATGCGCGCACGAACCGGGTCGATGTTGCGCTCGTCGGCAAGCTTGACCAGCGCCGACATCGCCTCGACGCGGATGTCCGTCTGCGTGCGGTCGAGCTGCTGCATGACGCTCTCGGTCGCCGCGGAGTCGCCGATCTTGCCGAGTGCGCGCACGACGCTCGGGATCGACTTCGGGTTCGTCTTCAGCATCTCGAGCAGGCGCGGAACCGCTTTCTTGCTGGACACCTCGCCGAGCGCGTCCACCGCGCGCTCGCTGACCCACCAGTCGGAATCCTTGGTCGCCTCGATCAGGTATTGCACCGCGCGCTCGTCCTTGGTCTGGTTCAGGATCTCGATCGCGGTGCGGCGGATCTCTTCGTCCTTGTCGGACACCAGCGCGAGCGCGGCGCCGATGACGTTCGGCCCGCCGATCTTGCCGAGCGCGTCCGCCGCGCGGCTGCGGACCCACCAGTCGTCGTCGCGGATGGACTTCAGCAGGTACTTGACCGACGACTCGTCGCCGACGACGTTCAGCACCTCGACCGCCGCACGGCGGGCGTATTCGGATTCGTCCTTCAGGATCGGGACCAGGTGGCGCACGGTGTCCGGGTGCTTGTTGCGGCACAGGAGCTCGATTGCGGGATTCTGGACGTCGAATTCGGGGTCACGCAGCAGCGGCGTGATCTGTGCCGGATCCACCTGCCGCGAGCCGGTCGTGATCGCCCTGAGCGCCGCCGCGCGCACCAGCTTGTTCGGGTCCTTCAGCGTCGCCTGCAGCGCGGCGCTGACCTTGGGCGTGTCGAAGCGGGCCAGGAGCGAGATGATGTGGGTGCGCGCGATCGGGTCCTTGCCCTCGACCCGCGCGATCAGTTCGTCGACCGAACTCGGATCGACCAGGTCACCCGCGATGCGGAACAGCGCCGCCTTCTCGTTCGGGTCCTGAAGGTAAGCGGCATTCAGCAGGTCGCGCAGCTGGAAGCGATGCTTCTGCGCGCCGATGATGTCGAGCACCGCGGGCTTCGAGACACCCGGCTGCTGCAGCAGCTCGAGCAGCAGGGACGCCGAGTAATTCCGGGAGGAGGCGAGCGCCCAGGCGACTCCGGAGACCGCGCGCGGGTTCTCCTCCGCGAGCGCGTCGGCGAATTGCGGGAAGGTCTTGTTTTCGATCAGCGGCGTCAGCACTTCGACGAACGCGATTGTCTCACGCTTGTCCGCGGTCGCGAGCGCGTCCACGATCGGCTTGATCGCGTTTGCCCCGAGACTTTGCAGTTTGGCGAGGGCTGACTTCGCCTTCGCGCTGGCCGGGTCGCCGCTCTCCCGCACCTCCGCGATCAAGCGATCCGCCCGATAGCCTCCGAAGATTCCCATCCAACCCCGGCTTTTTATCACCCAAAATTGCGGATCGATGAGTATGCCATAGCGTCCGGTCAGCCCGATTGCGACTTGACCGTTCGGCTACAATTCCGCCCCCCCGACCTGGAACGAAACCATGGCCCAAGGACCGGCAGACCGCCTGCGCGAGGCGCTACTCGGCTACGTCGAGCCGAACCTCGGCCAGACGCTCGGCGACGCCGGCGCGATCGAATCGGTCGTCGCGGGCAGCAAGGGCCTGACGGTGCGCCTCGCGCTGGGGTTCCCGGTCGGTGGCTACCGCGAGACGATCGAGGCGGCGCTCGTGGCTCACGCGTGCGCGGCGGGCGTCACCGACCCCTTTACGGTCGAACTCGAATCCCGCATTCCTGCCTTCATCGCCGATCCGAAACTGCGTCCGCTCCCGGACATCGCGAACGTCATTGCGGTTGCTTCGGGCAAGGGCGGGGTCGGCAAGTCCACCGTCGCCGTCAACCTGGCGTTGGCGCTGGCGGCGCAGGGTGCGCGCGTCGGTCTGCTCGACGCCGACATCTACGGCCCGAGCCTGCCCCGCATGATGGGCCTCGCTGGCACGCGCCCGACTACGACCGACGGCAAGACGCTCGAACCGCCGCGCGGCCACGGGCTCCCGGTGATGTCCATCGGCTTCCTCGTGGATGCCGACCAGCCGATGGTCTGGCGCGGGCCGATGGTCACGCAGGCGCTGTCGCAGATGCTCGCCGACACGCACTGGGGACCGCTCGACTATTTGGTGGTCGACATGCCGCCGGGCACCGGCGACATCCAGCTCACACTGACGCAGCGTGTGCCGGTCAGCGGCGCGGTCATCGTCACGACGCCGCAGGAGATTGCGCTCCTCGATGCCCGCAAGGGGCTGCAGATGTTCCGCAAAGTCGGCGTGCCGGTGCTCGGCATTGTCGAAAACATGGGCCTGCACCGCTGCCCGTCCTGCGGCCACGTCTCGCACGTGTTTGACGCGGGCGGCGGCGCGGAACTCGCCGTTCGCTACGACACGCCGCTGCTCGGCTCGTTGCCGCTCGACGCGGCGATCCGCGAGCAGGCCGACTCGGGCCGGCCGACCGTCGTCGCCGATCCGTCATCGCCGAATGCCGCGCTGTACCACGTCATCGCGCGCCGCGCCGCCGGCCGGCTCGCCGCTTCCGCACAGGCGGGCGCCGCCCGCCGTCCCGTCATCACCGTCGAGGGGGAATGATGTCCATCAAGTCCGACCGCTGGATCCGGCGCATGGCGAAGGCCGGCATGATCGAGCCGTTCGAGGAAGCGCAGGTGCGCACCCAGGAAGGCCGCAAGATCGTCTCCTACGGGACGTCGAGTTACGGCTATGACGTGCGCTGCGCGCGCGAATTCAAGATCTTCCCCAACATCAACTCGACGATCATCGACCCGAAGCACTTCGACGTGAACAACTTCGTCGATTTCAAAGGCGACGTCTGCATCGTGCCGCCGAACTCGTTCGCGCTCGCGCGCACCGTCGAATACTTCCGCATTCCGCGCAGCACCATGGTGATCTGCCTCGGCAAGAGCACTTATGCCCGCTGCGGCATCATCGTCAACGTCACGCCGCTCGAGCCTGAATGGGAGGGCCACGTGACGCTCGAGTTCTCGAACACGACGCCGCTGCCAGCCCGCATCTATGCGAACGAGGGCGTCGCCCAGTTCCTGTTCTTCGAGTCCGACGAGGTTTGCGAGACGTCTTACCGCGACCGCGGCGGCAAGTATCAGGGCCAGACCGGCGTCACCCTGCCGAAGACCTGAAGGGGCGCGGCCTCAGCCGCCGGACTGGTAACGCCGGATGTACAGGTGGAAGGTCCGCTCGCCATCCCGCAACTGCTCGCCGCGCACCAGTACGTAGCCGAGCGCGGGCGCGTACCAGGAGATCGTTTCGCGGGTGGAGCCTTCGCGGGCGCTGCGGTAGACCACTGTGTCCAGCTCGCCGATCGCGGTCTTGATCCGCTCGCGGCGCAGCAGCATGTAACGGTAACGCTTGATCTTGTCCTTCTCTATCATCGCGATCTGGCCGGGCTCGACGCCTGCCTGAAGCCGCGACGCCACGAGCGCCTGGATCGATGCGGCATCCTGCAGTCCCGGCTCGGTCGCGACGTCGACGGGATCTTCCTCGGCGACGCCCCGCACGCGTCCGGCACGCCAGTCGAATTCCAGCGTGACGTCGTCTTCGGTGTCCGTCGTGCCGTCGTCAAAGCGGTAGCTCGACGGGCGGATTCCTGCGGCGTCCAGTTCGAAAGTCGAGTGCTGCAGCAGCGTGCCGCTCGCGAGGATTCGTGCAAATCCGCTCGCCCGGGTCTGAGTTTCAAGGGTCCAGCTGCTCGGCCGCGGACCGCGTGCCATTTCCGTGCGGCTCCAGCCGGCCGTCATCCTGCCGTATCGCACATCGTATTCGGCGACGTAGGGCACGAGCGCGGATTCCGCCGCGCCCGGCGCGGCGGAGGTGAGCGCGGTCAGTGCGACGAGCGTTGCCAACGCGAGTGCTTTCATGCGGTCTCCTCGATGACTGCTTCCCGGAGCGGTGTTCCGTCGAGCCGGGGCGCTCCGTCCTGCCAGGCCAGCCGCCCGGCGGCCAGCCAGCCGACGGCGCGCGGATAAATGATGTGTTCCAGTCGCTGAACACGGGCTGAAAGGCCCGCCGCATCCTCGCCCGGAAGCACCGCGAGCCGCCCCTGAATGACCGCCGGGCCGGCATCGAGTTCCTCGGTCACGAAGTGCACGGTGCAGCCGTGGAAACGATCGCCGGCTGCGAGCACGCGTTCGTGCGTGTGCAACCCGCGCCAGGCCGGCAGCAGCGACGGATGGATGTTGACGAGCCGCCCTTCCCAGCGTCGGACGAATTCCGCGTCGAGGATGCGCATGAAGCCCGCGAGCGCGATGCACTCGGCGCCGCTGGCAGCGACCGCCTCGTGCAACCGGCGGCCGTAGGCCGCTCGCTCTTCGCCCGGCGTGCGTTCGAGCACCTGCGTCGCGAGGCCAAGGGTGGCGGCCGCTTCGAGTCCCGCGGCATCGGCGCGATCACTGACGACCGCGGTGACGCGGCCGTCGATCGCGCCGCCGGCGGCCGCGCGTGCGAGCGCCAGCATGTTGCTGCCGCGCCCCGAGATCAGCACGGCGAATGGCAGCGGCCGGCTCATCCGCCGATCTGCACGCCTTCGCCCGCGACGATTTCGCCGATGACCGCCGCGCGCTCGCCCGCGGCGCACAGCACCGCGATCGCGGAATCTGCGGCGGCCGCGGGCAGCACGACGATCATGCCGATGCCGCAATTGAACGTGCGGTACATCTCGGCATCGGCGATGCGCCCGGCTTTCTGGATCCAGGCCCACAGGGGATCGCCCAGCAGGGCGGTACGCGCGAGCCGCGCCCCGCAGCCCTCGGGCAGCACGCGCGGAATGTTGTCCGTGAGACCGCCGCCGGTGATGTGCGCGACGGCGCCGATTTCCGTCGCGGCCGCGAGCGCGAGGATCGAGCGGACGTAGATGCGCGTCGGCACCATCAACCGCTCGAGCAGCCGCGTGCCTGCGACTTCGGTTACGGCGTTGGCGCCGCTGTCGGCGATCAGCCGCCGAATCAACGAATAGCCGTTCGAATGCGGGCCGGAAGAGGCGAGGCCGACGATCGCATCGCCCGGCCGCACACGGCTGCCGTCGATGATGCGGTCGCGCTCGACCACGCCGACACAGAAGCCTGCGAGATCGTAATCGCCCTCGGCATACATGCCGGGCATCTCCGCAGTCTCGCCGCCGACCAGCGCGCAGCCGGCCTGCACGCAGCCCTCGGCGATGCCGGCGATCACGCGCGTGGCAACGGCGACCGACAGCCGGCCGGTCGCGTAGTAATCGAGGAAGAACAGCGGCTCCGCGCCCTGGACCACGACGTCGTTCGCGCACATCGCGACCAGGTCCTGGCCGACGCCGTCGTGCAGGCCGGTTTCGATCGCGAGCCGCAGCTTGGTGCCGACGCCGTCGGTGCCCGCGACCAGCACGGGGCGCTGCCAGCGTCCCGGCGGCAATTCGATCATCGCGCCGAAGCCGCCGACGCCCGCCAGCACTTCGGGCCGCTGCGTGCGCCGCACGGCGGGCTTGATGCGCTCGACCAATTCCTCACCGGCGTCGATGTCGACACCGGCGTCGCGATAAGTCAGCGATGGGCCTTGGGTCATCGGTCGGAATCAGGCTCGTGGGTCGGGCCCGTCCGGCGGGCAGTGTACTATTGTAGCGTGACAACCCCCTCCGACTTCGCCCGCGCGTGGCGCGCCGCCTGCCTGTCTGCGCTCGCGGCCTGCGCCGCGTTTGCCGC
>JANNKZ010000224.1:0-2504 GCA_031396515.1 Gammaproteobacteria bacterium | reverse complement strand
CGAAGAGATCATGCGCACCTACGGGCTCTCGATGGAGGAAGCCGGCCGCGCCAAGAAGGAAGGCGGCCTGCCGTCGAATTACCAGCCCGAAGTGCTCGACCCGTTCATCGACGACATGACCCAGCAGGTCAGCCGTTCGCTGCAGTTCTACCTGGCCTCGGGCAGCGGCCGCAGCCAGCCGGAGCAGATTCTGATCTGCGGCGGCTGCGCCAACATCCCGGGCGTCGCGGACGTGATCGCGAGTCGCGTCGGGATCCCGGCGGAGCGCGGCGATCCGCTCGGCCAAATGAAGATTTCCTCGAAAGCAAAGGCGCTCGGCGTGACGCGGGATGCGACCGCGTTGCTGCTCGCCTGTGGCCTGGCACTGCGGAGTTTCGACGAAGATGCCAAGTATTAACCTACTGCCCTGGCGGCAAGCACTCCGCCAGCGGCGCCGGAAAGAGTTCCTCGTCGGCATCGGCGCGGCGGTCGTGCTCGCGGCCGTCGTGGCGCTGCTCGCGAACTTCGCGGTCAGTTCCATGATCGACGCGCAGAAGCGCCGCAACGACCTGCTGAAGGCGGAGATCGCCGAACTCGACAAGGCCATCGAGCAGATCCTGTCGCTCGAGACGCGCCGCGACCGGATGATCGCCCGCATGCAGGTCATCGACACGCTTCAGTCGAGCCGCCCGGAAGTGGTCAAGCTGTTCGACCAGATGGTCTCGACGCTGCCCGAGGGCGTCTACCTGTCCTCGGTCAAGCAGTCCGGCAAGAAGCTCGAATTCACCGGCGTCGCGCAGTCGAGCACGCGCGTTTCGGCGTTCATGCGCAACATCGACGCGTCGGAATCGCTGGCGTCGCCGGAACTGAAAGTCATCCAGACCGGCCGCGACGCGCGTCCGGGCGCCAACTTCACCCTGTTCGCGCAGCAGCGGGTGGCCGGCGCGGAGGAAGAGACTGCGGCTCCGGGGAAACGCACGCGCGTTTCGGAGGCGCGTAAATGAATTTCTTCGACCAGCTGAGACAGCTCGACTACAAGGACATCGGCCGCTGGCCGCTGCTGTTCCGCATGCTCGGCGTCGCCGTCGTGCTGGTGGTCGTCAGCGCGCTGCTCGTCTGGTACTTCGTCCTGAGCGACAGCGGCAACCTGCCGGAGCTGCGCAAGGCGGAGGCGGAGCAGCAGACCTTGTGGGCCACGTTCGACGAGAAGCAGCGCAAGGCCGCGAACCTCGAGGCCTACCGCCAGCAGATCGCCGAGATCGAACGCACCTTCGGCGCGATGCTGCGCCAGCTCCCGGGCAAGACGGAAGTGCCGTCGCTGCTCGTGGACATCTCGCAGACCGGCCTCGCGGCAGGGCTCCAGGAGCGCCTGTTCCAGCCCGGCAGCGAGACGCAAAAAGATTTCTACGCCGAGCTGCCGATCAAGATCCAGCTCACCGGCGGCTACCACGAGTTCGGCCTGTTCGTGTCCGGAATCGCGGCGCTTCCGCGCATCGTGACGCTGCATGACATCGAGATCACCCGCGCGAACGTGCGCGGCAGCAATGCGACGCGCGACGGGCGCGCGCCGCCGCCGAGCGACCAGTTGACGCTGAACCTGACCGCCAAGACCTACCGCTACCTCGACGAGCAGAATGACGCGCCGGCCGACGAAAATGGTGGCAAGGGCAAGAAGGCCAAGCCCAAGCGGGGCGCCAAGACATGAGCCAGGCAAGCATGCGCAAGCTGATGACGATCGCCGGGCTCGCAGGTGCGCTCGCGCTCGCCGGCTGCTCGGACGGGCTCGACGACCTGCGGGTTGACATCGAGAAGGCCAAGCAGCGCCCGGGCGGCCGCATCAAGCCGCTGCCGGAAGTGCAGCCCTACGTGAGCCACGAATACCAGATGGCGGACAAGCGATCGCCGTTCCTGCAGAGCCTGGCCGGCGAGAACCCGAGCGGGCCGCGCCCGGATGTGCAGCGTCCGCGCGAACACCTCGAGCAGTTCCCGCTCGACACCTTGAAAATGGTCGGCACGCTGCGTCTCGGCGGCGGCAACTACGGGTTGGTGCAGACTCGTGACGGACTGATCCACCGCGTGCTGCCGGGCAACCACCTCGGCCAGAACGACGGCCGCGTGATGATCGTCAGCGAAGCGCGCATTACGCTGATCGAAATTATTCCGGATGGACTCGGCGGCTACCTCGAGCGCCCTGCGGCTCTGGCGCTGACAGACTGATTTCTGGGAGAACGTCTGATGGCTGGCAATAACCTGACATTCATGGGCAAGACTCTGGGCGGCGCACTGGTCGCGCTCGTCATCGCGTGGGCACAGCCCGCGGTGGCGCAGGGCACGGTGCGGCTGACCGCGATCGAGGTGACGCCGATGCAGGGATCGACCCTGCAGGTCCGGCTTCGCACTGACGGCGTCGCGCCACAACCGCTGACGTTCACGATCGACCAGCCCGCTCGGCTGTCGGTCGACCTGCCCGACGTGGCGCTCGCCCTCGACAACCGGCGCATCGACGTCGACGCGGGCGGCGTGGA
>JANNKZ010000222.1:0-6684 GCA_031396515.1 Gammaproteobacteria bacterium | reverse complement strand
GTTGCCGCCCGGTCCCGGCGTCGTGCCGGAAACGTCGTGCGCCCAGACGAACCGCGGCGAGAAATTCCACGCGCCGATCAGTCCCTGGTAATCGAGGCGCAGCGCCGCGCGATAACCCCAGGAACTGTCGTCGGCGAAACGATTCTGCGGCTCGACCTCGCCGAAGTGACGCCCAGCGAGCAGGTCGTTGCCCGACACGGACGTGCCGGGGCCGTTGAGCCGCAGGCCGCGGCCGGTCGGCCCGCCCGCCAGCTTGTCCGGCATGCCGTCCACCAGCGTCGTGCCTACCTCGACGACGGCCACGAGCTGCGACGCGCCGAGCATCGGCTGAAACGCCTTGGTCGCCGTCATCTGCGCCTGCCAGACGTCGAACTCGCCCCAGCCCTGGACCACCTGGTTCAGGCCGAAGGCGCCGAGCTGGCCGCAGCGCGAGAGCGTCGGCAGCAACGGCGTGCAGTCCGCGGGCATCGGAATGCCCTGGGCCGCGAGCGCGGCCGCCTCGAACGGCGTCAGTGCCGCGAACAGCACTTCGACGTCGTCGAACTGCAGCGGCGCATCCATGCGATAGGACACTTCGCCCTGCAGCGCGATGCCGGTCGTCCCGAGTTGCGTGTTGAACGACACGCCGATGAGCTGGATGTCTTCCGGGTATTCGGTGAAGTACTGCGCAGTCTGAGCGTATTCGTGCGTTGCCAGGTTGCTCGCCTGGGTCGAGACGCTGCCGCCGCCGAGCACCGTATTGCCCGCGATCGTCGCATAGCCGGTTGCGGTCGAGAGCGACAGGTTGCCGCCGTTCGCCGCTGCTGCGTTGACGCCGGCATTGGCACCGATCGCGATCGCGGAATTGAGCGGCAGGCCGGCGCCGAGGGCCGTCGCTGTCGCGATTGCCGTCGTCAGCGTGCCGAGCGAATTGCCGAGGCCCGCCTGCGTGCCGGTGCGGCCGCTGATGACCGGCAGCTTGCTGTGGTAGTTGACGAAGAACAGCCCGAGCTCGCTGCCTTGGCTGAAGTCCGGCATGAAGAAGCGCAGCGACACGCCGTACTGGCCGGAGCCGTCCGCCTTGATGGTCTTGCCGCGCGGCACCGCCTGGAAGTTTTCGATGAACGGTCCGCCGAGCGGCGTGAAGTCCGTGCCGAAGTCGGAGAAAGCGCCGAAGCCGAGGAATACCTGGCTGCCGCCGCGCGGCACGAAGTCATTCGACGCGAAGTACGAGCCGACCGGCTCCGGTTCGGTGCGGTCCCAGTCGAAGATGCCGATTGCCTCGCCCGTGATGTTGTCGGTGAACGCGTAGGAGAGCTTCAGCATCTCCTGCGGCAGGTAGGCTTCGCGCAGTTCGGAGCCCGGGACACGCAGCGCCGACACGTCGAAGTGATTGATTGCGTTGTTGATGCCGCTCTGGATGAACGTGCTCTCGCCCCAGTTAACGACCTGCTTGCCGGCGCGGACCTCGAGCTCGTGGCCGGAGAGATCCCAGCGGCCATAGATGAAGGCGTCGAGCAGGCGCACGTAGGAGCCGGCGAGGTCGCGGCCCTGCGGTGAAATCACCGTGCGGTCCGGGTCGTTGTCCTCGACTTCGAGGTCGTAGAGCGCTGAGCCGCGGACGAAGATGCCGAAGTTCTCGCGGTCGAGAGCCAGCTCGGTCACCATCTTGAAAGCGCTCGAGACGAGGCCCTCGTCGTAGTTCAGGTTGCCGTCGTCAATGTTCGGCGAGCGGCCGATGCCGCCGTTCGCTGTGGCGATCAGGCGTGGATCCCGTTTCTCGTCGCGGTACAGCTGGCCGTAAGACACCGTCGTGTTGAGGCTGCCGTTCCAGCCACCGGCGGTGAAGTCGATCGCCTGGGCGCTGCCCGGTGCGCAGAGCGCGGCAACGAGCAGGAAACGCGTGGAATTCTTGGTCATGAATCTCCCCAGAACAGGACCAGGCGGATTTTCATCAAGGATATAACAGCAGTCCCGCTTTGCAGTGCAAAAGGGGACGGCTTCAGCTATGCGTGACCTGCAGGATGCTGTTGCGAATCTGCTCGGACAGCACGACCCGCGCGTCGTCGGCGACGGCGACCAGGGCCTCGTCGTAGGTCAACCGCCCTTCCCCGTCGTGCCGCACGACGCCGCGGCTCCGGAGCAGGTCGATGAAGTCCCGGAACATCGCGCGGTCGAAGAACTCAGGCGCCGCGAGACCATAGAGCATGGTCATGCGCTGCGCCATGGCGACGCAGCGCTGTTCGAGCGCGTCGGGCGAGAGCGTGGACGGGCCCGCGCGGAGCAGCAGCGCGATCGCCAGGTAGTAGCGCTCGATGGTCTGGATCGTCGCCTGCGCGAGCACCGACAGCCGCACCGCCTGCTCGCTGCCGGTGCGCGGGCGGCGCCAGGCCGCGCCGTCGCCGACGCGCTCGAGCAGGCCCTGCTGCGCGAGCGCCGCGAGCACGCCGTCGACGACGCCGGGCAGTTCATCCTCGCGCCAGCGCAGGAACAGTTCCGCGCGGATGTAGGGATAGACGCGCCAGACCAGCCGCTGGATGTCCTCGTGGCGCATCGTCGTATTGTTCAGGAACGCGCAGGCGACCAGCGACGGCAGCGCGAACAGGTGCAGCACGTTGTTGCGGTAGTAGGTGGCGAGCACCGCGTTCTGTTCGGCCATGCGCAACACGTCGCCGAGCGGGTGCTTGCGCCGCTCGAGCAGGCCCATCTGCTCGCCGCGCCGGATGATCTCCGTGCCATCCTTCGCGGCGACCGACACGTCGGGTGAATACGGGAAGGTCCTGAGCAGGTCGATGTAGAGCTGGAGCTGGCGCTCGAGGTCGTATTCGAGCATCGCCTGGCGCGGCGCCGCGAGCAGCACCACGGACAGCAAATTCACGTGGGTCACCGCCGCGGCCGCGTTGACCCGCCGCAGGATTTCGTTCGCGACCTCGTCCACCGCGTCGCCGAACCAGGCAGGCTTCGCGTTCTCGTCGCGCGGATCCTCGCGCCACGGCGCATGCACGCGGTCGAGCACGGAATCGAGCAGCAGCGGCTCGCCGAACGCGATGTGCACCGAGCCGAGTTCCTGCCGCAGCTGCGGCAGCACGCGCAGCAGCCCGCCGACCGATTCCTTATTCTTCTGGCGCCCGAGCAGCTCGTCGATGTAGCTCTCCCCTTCGAGCAGGCGGTCGTAGCCGAAATACACCGGCACGTAGGCGACCGGGCGGCGCGTGTCGCGCAGGAAACTGCGCACCGTCATCGTCAGCATGCCGGTGCGCGGGCGCAGCAGCCGCCCGGTGCGACTGCGACCGCCTTCGATGAAGAACTCGATCGGGTGACCGCGGTTCATCATCACGTCCACGTACTTCATGAAGACGATCGGGTAGAGCCCGCTGCCGCGGAAGCTGCGACGGATGAAGAAAGCGCCGCCCTTGCGCAGTAGCCGGCCGATCACCGGCAGGTTCAGGTTGACGCCGGCCGCGACGTACGGCACGGCATAGCCGCGCCGGTAGATCACGTACGAGAGCAGCAGGTAATCCACGTGGCTGCGGTGGCAGGGTACGTAGACGATCTCGCAGGCCGGCGGCAGTCGGTCGAGATACTCGGCGTTGCGCACCTCGACGCCGTCGTACACGCGCGTCAGGAAGCGATTCAGGATGCGGTCGGCGATGCGCACGAATGCGTGCGAGTAGTTCGCCGCGATCTCGAGCGCGTGGCGGCGCGCGGCGCGCAATCCGTCCCGGCGCGAGCGCTTCGAGCCCGCGATCTCCTGGCGCACGGCCTGGCGCACGGCGCGCGTGCGCAGCACCTGGGCAATGATCGCGCGCCGGCTCGACAGGTCGGGCCCGAGCGTGTCGGTGCGCATGTGCCGGAACTCGGCGCGCATGTCCTTCAACAGGCGGCGCGCCCCGGTGTAGCTCCGCAGCGCCTTTGGCTCGCCGAAGCGGATCAGCGTGTTCCGGCCGTTGAACAGGATCGACAGCAGGCGGCGGAACGGACCGGTCAGCGCCCAGTTCTCGGAGAAGATCAGCCGGAAAAAGGACTTCTCGCGTTGCGGCGCGCGACCCCAGTAGACCGCGACCGGCACCACGTCGAGCTCGAGCGTGGGATCGGCCGCGGCCGCCGCGATCGCCTGCGTCAATTCACGCGGCGTGCGCCGGTCGGCGCGGCGGCGGAGCACGCCGGCGCGCCGCTCCAACGCGACCGCCGAATGCGCCAGTTCGAATCCACGCAGCTTGAACCGCTTGCCGGGACGGCGCAGGCCGCCCTTCATGCAGGCCAGCTCGAGCGCGAGCAAGTCGGAGACGCTGCGTTCCTCGAGCACGTACAGGATCGGACGTGCGCGGCCGTGCAGCCGCTGCAGCGCATCCTCGGGCACGACCGTCGCGCGCACGAACACGCGCAAGACGCCGCGCAACGCCCACGTCAGCGTGCGATTCACTCCGTTGCGCCGCTATTCCTCGGGGGGCGGCGCTTCGTCCGCCTCGAGTTGCTTTTGCAGCGCCTCGCGATGGCTTTCCATCGCCGCATTGGTGCGGTCGCGCGCCTTATCCTGGGTGCCGATGAGGTCGCCGAACACGGTGTCCTCCACCTTCATCGGTTCCTTCTCCGGCTCCGGTTCGCCGCCGCCGCAGCCGGCGAATGCGAGCACTGCCGTCAGCCATCCAACCGCCGAAATCGCGCGCATGGCCGTCTCCCGGGTCTCGTCAGGATCGCAAGTCTAGCTTAGCGGGCCCGAATCTTGGGCCGGGCGGGGTTCCCTCGCTCGCTCACCGGAGAAGAATCGAACCAATTCGCTCGCTCGGGACCCCGCCCGGCCCGGATTCGCGCCCGCGAAGCTGCGCCGTCGATCGCGCCGACGCGGCCGAGCGGCGGGCGGGTGGTGAGCGAGCGAATTTTCCGATTCCGATCTTTGAGCGAGCGATCCAGCCCGCCCGCTGCGAAGGCAGTGTCGGCGCAGTCGATGCCGGTGATCGGTGACGTCAGCGACGCTTGGGCAAGTCGAGCGCCACCAGGAAATACTCGAAAAGGTAATTAACCAGTGACAGCTCGCTGTGGAGCCGATGGTCAGAGTCCAGGATGTGCAACGTCGCCGAATGCTCGCGCGCGAATTTCATGCTGTTCTCGACCGGGATGACGTCATCGCGCCAGCCGTGCACGATCGTCTTCGGGCAGGGTGCGGGCTTCGCGGTGAGTTGCTCGGCGCCCGGCATGTAGAAGGCAGGCGCCATCAGGAAAAGTCCGCGCGCGTGCAGCAGCGCCGACGCCGAGGTGGCGACGTAGCCGCCGAGGCTCGAGCCGACCAGCACGAGGTCGCCGCGGATGTCGCGGCAGAAGCTCAGGAGGCGCGTGACGCGGTCGCGCGGGTCGTTGACGCCGCGGTAGTCCACGGAGTCGACGTTCCACCCCTCGCTCTTCGCGACTTCGGACATCGCCGAAATCTTCGTCCCCCACGGACCGCTTTCCAGTCCGTGCGAGAAAACCACGTGCCGGCTCGCCATGCAGTGCTCCGATTCCCCGAGTGGCGGATGGTATCAGCCCCGGCGCGGGCGCCACAGCAGCTCGTCGAGATCAGGCAGACCGCCGGCGGCCTCGAGATCGATGCGGCCGCGCCGGAAACGGTGTCCCTCGTCTTCCAGCAGATCGCGTTGGCGCCGATGGCCGCGCGACCCGGCCGGCAGGCTGATCATGCCCTTCGCATTCAGCACGCGGTGCCAGGGGAGCTTCAGCGATGCGGGCGCGACCTTGAGCGCATGGCCCACCAGCCGGGCGCGCCGCGGCAGTCCGGCGCGCCGTGCGATTTCGCCGTAGCTCGCGACCTGGCCGCGCGGGATTACGGCGACTGCCTTCCAGATTCGTTCGAGCTGCTTGCGGTCCACGCCAGCCATGCACGATTCTAGCCGCCGTGGATGCAGACGACGATCGGACCCAGATCGACCCGCGCGCCAACCCCTGGGCGATGCTCGCGGCCATGCCGCTGTTCGCCGGGCTCCCGCGCAGTGTCATCGACGCGGCGGTCTCGGAACTCGAGTGGACGTCGCTGCCGGGTGGGCGACTGCTGTTCGACGCGGGCAGCCCGTCGAATGCCATCTATTACGTGGTGAGCGGCTGCCTCGGCGTGTTCGGGCCGGACGGCGAGCTGATCGGCCGCGTGGCCGCCGGCGAAAGCGTCGGCGAGATGGGACTGATCGTGTCGCGCCCACGGGCGGCGACCGTGCGGGCGCTGCGCGACTCCGAGCTCGCCTCGCTCTCGGCCGGCACTTTCGAGCGCGTGCTGCTCGGCCATCCGGAGGCGATCCTCCGCCTCGCGCGCCTGACCGTCCAGCGCATCGAGGGCAGGGAAGCGGAGCGCGAGCGGCAGATGACGCCACGTACGCTGGCGCTGATCCCGCAGGACGCAGGCATGGATCTCGCGCCGGAGGCGCGCGCACTGGTTGCCGCGCTCGCCCGCTACGGCCGCGTCGATCTCGTCACCGGCCAGCGCGCTGGCAGCCACAGCCCGCAGTGGTTCCACGAAGTCGAGTCGCGCAACGACTTCGTGCTCTATGCCGCCGATGCCGGCGACACCCCATGGACACGGTTGTGCCTGCGGCAGGCCGACGTCGTGCTGCTGCTTGCGCGAGCGAAGAGCGACCCCGGCGCCTGGACCGGGCCCGAATGGCAGGAAGGTGCCCGGCGCCGCGCGGAACTCCTGCTCGTTCACGAGGGCGCATTCACGAACGG
>JANNKZ010000217.1:0-2859 GCA_031396515.1 Gammaproteobacteria bacterium | reverse complement strand
CACCTGGTCGAAGGAGCCCTACCTCGACCTGCTGATCCCGTCGATGACCGACCCGACGATGGCGCCGCCGGGCAAGCACTTCATGTCGGTGTTCGTGCAGTACGTGCCGCCGAAGATCCACGGCCGCGAATGGACCGATGCCGATCGCGACGGGTTCAAGAATACGGTGCTCGACCAGATCGCGCGCTACAGCCCGAACTTCAAGTCGCTGGTGCGCCACGTGGAGTGCCGTACGCCGCGCGAACTCGAGAACGAAGTTGGCCTGACCGAGGGCAACATCTTCCAGGGCGAGCTGACGATGGACCAGCTGCTGTTCAACCGGCCGTTCCCGGGTTACGCGCAGTACCGCGGCCCCGTGAAAGGCTTCTACATGTGCGGATCGGGTACCCACCCGGGCGGCGGCGTCATGGCCGCGCCGGGCGCAAACGCGGCGCGCGAGATCCTGATCGACCTCAAGCGGCCGGGCATTGTCCCCGAGGGCTGGCAAGATGACTGACGCCAACCGGATCATCGTCATCGGCGCCGGCCACAACGGCCTCGTCTGCGCGGCCTATCTCGCGCGCGCGGGACGGCAGGTCACCGTGCTTGAAGCCGCGAACCAGATCGGCGGCGCCGCGGTCACGCGCGAGATCGCGAAGGGCTTCCGCGTCTCTGGCTGTGCTCACCTCTGTTATCAACTGGATAGTGGCATCGTCCGCGAACTGCAGCTGAGTTCGCACGGCTTGAAGTGGGCGCGTGAAGGAATGAAAACCGTCGCGCTCGCGCCCTCGGGCGAGCACCTCGTGATCCGCGGCGCGGAGGCCGAATCGCCCGCGCTGCCGGAACCGGACCGCAAAGCCTACGCCGAGTACTACGCGCGCATGCTGAAGTTCGCGCGCGTGCTCGCGAAGCAGCACCATCGCATGCCGCCGCGCATCGGCGGCGGCGGCCGTTCGGACCTCGTGACCGGGGCGCTGATCGGGCTCGACATCCGCCGGCTCGGCCGCGACTCGATGCGCGAATTCCTGCGCATCGCCGGCATCAACATCTACGACGTGCTCGAGGAGAAATTCGACTCGCCGCTGCTGAAGGGCGTGCTCGCCTTCGACGCGGTGCTCGGCACCAACCTCGGGCCGCGCTCGAACAATTCCGTGCTGGCACTGCTGCACCGGCTCTCCGGCGAAGCGCTGGGCGGCGCCGGCCCGTCGCTGCCGGAAGGCGGTATGGGCGCGGTCAGCGAAGCACTCGCGGCCGCCGCGCGCGCGGCAGGCGCCACGATCCGTGTCAACAGCCCGGTCGCGCGCGTGACGCTCGACGGCGACAAGGTCTCCGGCGTCGAGCTCGACGACGGCGAGAAGCTCGCCGCCGGCACGGTGATCTCGAATGCGGATCCCTCGCGCACCTTGCTCGGTCTGCTGGGAGCGCGGCACCTCGAAACGGGTTTCGTGCACCGCGTGCGCCACATCCGCACGAAGGGCATGGCGGCGAAGCTGCACCTCGCGCTCGAGGCGATGCCCACGATCGCGCGGCTGCCGTCCGAGCTCACGGGCGAGCGCCTCGTGATTGCGCCGGACCTCGGCTACATCGAGCACGCCTTCGACCACGCGAAGTACGGGCAATGTTCGCCGGAACCGGCGCTCGAAGTTATCTTCCCGAGCGTGCATGACAAGTCGCTCGCGCCTGCCGGCAAGCACGTGCTGTCGGCGATCGTGCAGTACGCGCCCTTCGACCCGCGCGCGAGCAGCGACACCGCGCGCAAGGAACTGCTCGACCATGCGCTCGCCGTGCTCGAGCGCGCGGCGCCGGGACTGCGCCGGCAGGTGATCGCCTCTGAACTACTGCTGCCGGCCGACATCGAGCGCGAATTCCGCATCACCGGCGGCCACTGGCACCACGGCGAGCTCGCGCTCGACCAGATCCTGATGCTGCGGCCGGTGCCCGGCGCCGCGCAGTACAGGATGCCGGTCAACGGACTGTGGCTCTGCGGCGCCGGCTGCCACCCGGGCGGCGGCATCATGGGCGCGGCCGGCCGCAACGCCGCGAAAGCGGTACTCGCCACGGAGCGCGCGGCATGAGCATCAAGGACGAGATGAACCGCAAGGAACATTTCCGGACCGCCGTGTGGCAGACACCTTTTCATCCGCGCACCGCGGCGCTCAACCAGCTGAACGAGTGGCACCGCTGGAAGGACTACACGACCGCTGACGCCTTCTTCGACGAGGCGCTCGAGTACGCGGCGATCAGGAACGCCTGCGCCGTGTTCGACCTGACACCGATGTCCAAGCACCGGATCACTGGGCCGGATGCGCTCGCTTTCCTGAACCGCCTGGTCACCCGCGACGTCGCCAAGATCAAGCCCGGCAAGGTCGGCTACTGCGTCTGGTGCGACGACAACGGCCAGGTGATCGATGACGGCACGATCTTCCACCTGCGCGAGGGCGACTACCGCCTGTGCTCGCAGGAGCGCCAGCTCGACTGGCTGACGCGCTCGGCTCACGGTTTCGACGTCACGATCGTCGAGGACACGCACGACATCGCCGCGCTCGCGCTCCAGGGCCCGACCAGCTGCGCCGTGCTGAAGGCGATCGGCTGCCAGGGCGTCGAGAAGATGAAGCCCTTCGACATCTCATATTTTCCGTTTCACGGCGGCGAGCTGATGGTCTCGCGCACGGGATTCACCGGCGACCTCGGTTACGAACTCTGGATCGATCCGCCGCGCGCGCTGGCACTGTGGGATGCGCTGTTCGAGAAAGGCCGCGACTACGGCATCCGCCCGATGGGCACGCATGCACTCGAAGTCGCGCGCATCGAGGCCGGCTTCATCCAGGCGCAGGTGGATTTCCATCCCGCGGACCAGGCGATCATGCTCGATCGCTCGCG
>JANNKZ010000171.1:0-3188 GCA_031396515.1 Gammaproteobacteria bacterium | reverse complement strand
CTTCGCACTTGCGACGTTCGCGGTCGGCTTCATCGTGCGTCCGCTCGGCGCGTTGGTGTTCGGCCGCATCGGCGACCTGACCGGTCGCAAGAACACGTTCCTGATGACGCTCGCGCTGATGGGAATCGCAACCGTGCTGGTCGGCGTGCTGCCGGGTTACAACACGCTCGGCATCGCGGCGCCGATCATCCTCGTCATGCTGCGGCTGTTGCAGGGCCTCGCGATCGGCGGCGAGTTCGGCGGCGCGATCGTCTATGTCGCGGAGCACGCACCCGCGGACCGGCGCGGCCTGAACACGAGCTGGATTCCGGCGACCGCGATGGGCGGTCTGCTGCTTTCGCTCCTCGTGATCATGGCGACGCGCGCGGCGATGTCGCCGGAGGCTTTCTTCGACTGGGGCTGGCGCCTGCCGTTCCTGTTCTCGGCCGTGCTGCTCGTGATCTCGCTGTGGATCCGCATGCGGCTCGAGGAGAGCCCGGTGTTCCGCGACATGAAGGCGGCGCGCAAGCTGTCGCGTTCGCCGCTGAAGGAAACCTTCCTGCGTTGGGCGAACTTGCGCTGGGTGCTGCTCGCGACCTTCGGCTGCTGCATCGGCCAGGCCGTCACGTTCTATGCCGGCACGTTCTATGCCGTGTTCTTCCTCGAACGGATCGCGCGCGTAGACGGGTTCACCGTCACGATGCTCTCGGTCGTCGCGCTCGCGATTGGCGCGCCGCTCACCCTGTTCTCCGGCTGGCTCGCGGACCGCGTGGGCCGCCGGACCGTGATGCTCGGCGGACTGGCAATGGCGGCGCTGCTCTATTTCCCGCTGTACGGCGCGCTGCTGTCGGCCGCGAATCCCGCGCTCGCGCAGGCCTACGAGGAATCGCCGGTGATCGTCCATGCGGTCGAAAGCGATTGCTCGCTGCAGTTCGATCCGATGGGGCGCCGCAAATTCGACGCGCGTTCCTGCGACATCGTGAAGTCCTTCCTGGCGCGAACCGGCGTCAGCCATGAGACGCGGGCGCTGGCGGCGACGGGGCCGGCCGCGCTCGAGATCGGTGCAAGGACACTGGCCGCCCCGGATCCTTCGCGGCTGGCAGGCGAGGAGCTCGCGGCGGCGATCGCAGCATTCCACGCGGCAGCGCAGTCCGCCCTCGCCGAAGCAGGCTATCCGGAGTCGGCGGATCCCGCCGCGGTCGACCGGCTTCGAGTCGTCGGAATACTGATCCTGCTGGTCCTGCTGGCGGCGCTTCCACTCGGCAGCTACGGCGCCCTGCTTGTGGAACTTTTTCCGGCGCGGATCCGCTACTCCGCGCTGTCGTTCCCGCAGCATTTCGGCAACGGCTGGTTCGGCGGCATCCTGCCGGCCGTGGCCTTCACCATCGTCGCCGCGACCGGCGACGTCTTCGCGGGTCTCTGGTATCCGGTCGTGATCGCTGGCCTGTGCTTCGTGATCGGCGCGCTCGGCTTGCCCGAAACGCGCGGTCGCGATCTCGGCTAGGCGCGGGACAACTCATTCGCGGTCGACCTTGACCTCGGTTCCGTCAGTTGTGTTGCGCACGATCGCGATCTCAAAGTCCTTCACGTCTTCGCGCGCGTTAATGCCGCGCCTTGCTGTCAGCGCTGGCTGAGCAGGGTGCAGGCGGTGGATCACTCGTGGTCGGGGTTGATCCGCGTGTGCGCCGTGTTCGAAACGATGCGGATCTCGAACGGCCGCGTGTCTCCGCGCGCCTTGACCAGCACGTCCTCGGCGTCGTCCACCTCGACGTGGAACTTGTCCTTCGGGAGCGCGGCCTTCAGCCGGTCGCGGATCAGCCGCGCGATCTTGTTCTCGCCGGTGATCTTTGGGATCGTGATCGTCACTTCGGTGATGGCCGCATCGTGCTCGACGAAGTGCATGACGATCGTGCCGCCATTCCAGCTGCCGCCGCTGATCTGGAGCCGCCACTTGTCGGCGATTTTGCCGATCGCGGAAGCCGTGCCGATCGCGAGCGCGATGCCGGCGAGCGCGGGTACCAGGTTGCGAAGGAGGCGATACATGGGCGGCTTCTCCTGTCCGTTCAACGAACCGTGAACAGCACGCGATCGACGACGCGGCCGGCGCCGTCCACGAGCGCGAGCACGTGCGCGCCGCTTTGTGGCGGCCACAGGTGCAGCTCCGAGGCGCCGCCGACCGTGCGATCGTCGAGACGGAGCGACATCGCCGCCGACGCGCCGGCGACCTCGAACGGCACGCGCTGGCGCGCGGGCGGGATGTCGGGGTCGATCGCGATGACCATCCCGTTCGCCGGACTCGTGATGCGCGCAATGCGCGCGTCCGGCGCGATCGCGGCAATGAGCCCCGTGTCGGTGCCGGCGATGAACCATTCGTCGCGCGGCGATTCGACCGCCGGCCGGAACTCCGTGCGCGTTGCGACCACGCCCGCGGGCGGGACGGGCGGCGCACCGGGGCGGCCTTCGTGCAGCGCCAGCATGATTTCCTGCCAGGCGGGCGCGGCGCCGGTGACGCCGCTGACGTCGTGCATCGAGTCGCCCTCGAAATTGCCGACCCAGACTGCGACCGTGTAGTCCGCGGAAAAGCCGATGCACCAGTTGTCGCGCATGTCCTTGCTGGTGCCGGTCTTGACTGCGCTCCAGAACGGCGTGTTCAGGTGGTTCGCGAGTCCGAAGGTCGGGATGCGCGCCGCGCGATCCGACAGGATGTCCGCGACGATGAAGCTCGCCTCCGGCGGCAACACACGAACGCCTGCAGGCGTGGCTGCGGCCGGCAGGAGTGCGAGCGGCGCGTAGAGCCCGCCGCGCGCGAGCGCGCGATAAGCCGCGGCCTGCTCCCAGAGGCTCACTTCGGCCGAGCCGAGCGCGAGCGCATAGCCGTAATACTCGCCGTCTTCGGTGAGGCCCCGGTAGCCGAGCGACCAGAGCCGTTCGCGGAAATCCTCGACGCCGACCAGCACCAGGGTCCGCACCGCCGGGATGTTCAGGGAACTGCCGAGCGCCGTGCGCGCGCTGACCGGGCCGCGGAAGGCGAGGTCGTAGTTCTGCGGCAGGTAGACGCCGCTCGCGGTGTCGAGATTGACCGGCGAGTCGTCGAGCAGCGACGCCGCTGTCAGGTACTTCCGCTCGAAAGCGAGCCCGTACAGGAAGGGCTTCAGCGTCGAGCCGGCCTGGCGGCGCGCCCGCACGCCGTCCACTGCCGCCGCCCGGGA